>JBIPOX010000278.1:0-3062 GCA_044378785.1 Novosphingobium sp. | reverse complement strand
AAATTCATCCCACTCGGATCGGTCGCATTCACCGGATCGCCACCGGTGTAGTTGTACCAGTTGATCCCGTCGGCATAGCCGATCGGATCGGTCTGCATGAGCGACGAGCGCTGGCATCCGGGGGATGTCTGCAGGCGAGGAGCCCGAGCGTGGGTGAATAGAAGCGGGCTCCTTCGACTGCGCTCAGGACAGGCTTGTAAGTGTGCAAACCAAGCTCCGCAAACCACGTCTGGCCAGTATACTGGAACCGGCCCAGGTTCGTCGAGGCCGGATTGCACCCCCGCTAACGCCCCTTCTCGTCCCTCCCCTGACGCTGCGCCTTGGGATGCGCGTAGGGGTGCTGCGCGTAATTGGCATGCAGCGCGCGGAATTCGACCTGCTCGACGGCGCGCATGTATTCGCGGGTGAGCGCGATCAGCCGGTCCTCGGCTTCGTAATCGAACACGTCGGTGCGGCGCTGCTCGTATTCGCCGCCATATTCGAGCGGGTTGTCGCGATACCACAGCACGGTCCGGGCGATGGCCTCGGCAGCAGGGACGACGTCGCGATAGCCCAGTTCGGTGCGGATCGCGCTCGCGTCGCAGAAGATGTGATGCGGCACCGGCTGGATCAGCGCACGCCGAACCTGTCCGGCATCGGGCACTGCGATCACCTCCATCTCGACGCCCAGCGCCCGCGCACCGATCGCGATCACCTGACGCTGGTCGTACTGCTCGTCGTCGGCGCAATTGTAGGCCTTGCCAGCGGCAACATCGCGCCGGTCGACCGCAAGCAGCAGCGCATGGGCTGCATTCTGCGCATAGATATGGGTCGTCAGGCCCAGGCCGCCGTGCATGGCCAAGACCACCCGCCGCCCATCGAGGACGCGGCGGACCAGCGACCATTCGCGCGGGGTCACCTGGCGCGGCCCGTAGACATAGGGATAGCGCAGCAGCGTCGCTTCGGGATGGGCATCGAACAGGGCATGCTCGGCTGAGGCTACCTGCCGCTCGAACTCGTGATCTCCCGGTCCGGCCAGCGATGCCTGTTCGCGCACTGGCAGCGCCATGCCGGGCGGGAAGTTCTCGGCGGGATCGAGGTAGCCGCGATAGCCGACCGTTCCGCCCACCGCGATGAAATGGCCGGTGCGCCCCGCGAGCGCCTGCGCGGTCACCCGCAAGCGGCCATATGTCGCGATGGCAACGTCGAAGCAGCGGTCTTGCAGTGCGGTTGCAAGCGGCTCGGCAAAGTGCGGATCGGCGACAATCGGCTCGACATCCCGAGGCCACGGATAGGGATGCACGCCGCGATTGAGCACGCTGACCGAAAAGCCGCGCGCGCGCAGTCCCTCGACGATGTGCGGTCCGGTCGGGCCGGAGCCGCCGATCACCAGTGCGGTTTGTTTCATCGCGGACTGCACCTTTCGCAGCAGTCCAAAGCCAATTGCGGTGCAACTGTCAAACCAGTGGCTTGCAGCAGACGCGGTTTCGCGCAAGGGGAAGGCGATGATCGAACGCGAAGGCATCGAGGCGCTGCTGGACGAGCTGAAGCCGGGCCTGTCGGTCTGGCTGCCAGGCGCGAGCGGCGAGATCCTTGCGCTGGCCCAGGCCCTGGCACGATCGCCGCAGCATGCCGAGGGCTTGCATTTCACAGGCTGCCTTGTGCCTGGCCTGAACGAAACACTGGACTATGCCTCGCTGACCGAAAGCACCCGGGTGACCAGCTTCATGCTGCCCGGCGTGATGCGTCCCGGGTTCGCTGCGCGCCGCCTCTCGCTGCTGCCGCTCACCTATTGGCACGCGGCGCGCTTTCTGGCGCGCCAGAGCTTTGACCTGGGCCTGTTCCATGTCGCCCCGCCCGATGCGTCTGGCCAGTGCTCGCTTGGCATTGCCAGCGATTTCGCGCCTCTGGTCTGGCCCAATGCCCGGCGGCGGGTGCTGGTGATCAATCCGGCGATGCCGCGCCTGCCGCGCGCGCTCAGCCTGCCGCTTGCCGAGGCGCACGCGGCCATCACGCTCGAAGGGCCGCTGGTTCGCGCACCGCAGCGCCCGGCCGACGCCACTACCGAGGCAATCGCTGCGCGGGTGGCAGAGCTGGTGCCCGACGGTGCCAGCCTGCAAACCGGCATTGGCGGCGCGCATGACGCGATCTGGCCTCATCTGGCCAGCCATCGCCAGCTGGTCCTGCGCTCGGGCATGGTCACGCCGGGCTTTGGCCTGCTTGCCGAGGCTGGCGCGCTTGATGAGAGCGGCGATCATGTCGCGGGCATCGCTTATGGCACGGACGACTTCTACGCGTGGCTGGCGCAAACCGATCCGATGCGCTTTGCGACAACGCTCGAGACCCACGGCTTTGCGCATCTTGCCCCCGTCCCGCGGCTCACCAGCATCAACAGTGCGCTCGAGATCGACCTGTTCGGTCAGGCCAATGTCGAATGGCAGGGATCGCGGCTAGGCGGCGGCGTCGGTGGCGGGCCCGATTTCATGCGCGCCGCGCGCGCCTGCGAAGGCGGACGCTCGATCCTTGCCTTGCCGGCAAGCGCCAGGGGCGGGTCGGTGTCGCGCATTGTCGCCCGGCTCGACCGGCCAGCGATCAGCACGGCGCGCGCCGACATTGACACGGTGGTTACCGAGCATGGTGTCGCCGCATTGCGCGAGCTTGGTCTCGACGCGCGCGCGCAGGCCCTGATCGCGCTCGCTGCGCCCGAATTCAGGGGCGCGCTTCAGGCCGAATGGGACCAGCTGCGCGCCGCCATGTAGCGGCCTAGCCGTAACGCCCGCCGGTGACGTGCAGCACTTCGCCAGTAATGAAGCTTGCCTGCTCTGAGGCAAGGAAAGCAATCGCGCCTGCCACGTCCTGCGGCTCACCCAGACGCGGGATCGGCGTGTTCTGCGCGGCATTGTCGCGCACCGAGGCATAGTGCGGCAGGTTGCGGACCAATGGCGTATCGATCAATCCCGGGGCGATCGCGTTTACCGTGACGAAATGGCGTCCTGCCTCGAGCGCCATGGCCCGCGTGAAACCGATGACCCCGGCCTTGGCGGCCGAATAGTTCGCTTGTCCGGGATTACCCAGGTAGGCGC
>JBIPOX010000275.1:0-3064 GCA_044378785.1 Novosphingobium sp. | reverse complement strand
TTGCCGGACTGCTCCGCATAGTCGACCAGCGTGCCGACCACCGTGAACAGCGCCACGAAGAACAGGATGGGCCGGGCATTGACCCGGACCGTCTCGGACGTAGCCGAAATGATCGTGCCGATCGTCACGTCCTGTCTGGAGATGGAAACCATGTGCTTTCCCTTCCGCTTGGCTTGCCCCGGCATCCTAGCGCAAAATCGCGCGATGGCTAGGGTCATCCCCGCGTGATCGACACCCTGCCCCCGGCATGGCGCTCAAGCCGCCCGGCCAGCTCGAGCTCGAGCAGAGCAAGCTGGACTGCCGAGGCGCTCTGGCCAGATTGCCGGATCAGCTCGTCCACTGCAACCGGCGCGAAGCCAAGCAAGCCGCCAATATCGGCAGGTTCCGTTTGGGTCTCATCGTCGCTGGCCGCGAACAGGTCCGCCGTCTCGCGCAGCGAAGTGCGCGCCATGCCATCAAGCTGGCTGACCAGCTCGATCACGTCGCCGGGCTCCTGCACCAGGATCGCGCCCTCGCGGATGAGCTGGTTGCAGCCGTGGCTGCGCGGATCGAGCGGCGAGCCGGGTATCGCCATGACCTCGCGCCCTGCCTCGCCTGCCAGCCGGGCAGTGATCAGCGAGCCCGATTTCGGCGCGGCCTCGACCACTAGGGTGCCACTGGCCATGCCGGCAATGATCCGGTTACGCGAGGGGAAATGGCGCGCGAGCGGCTCGGTGCCGGGCGGCTGCTCGGCGAGCAGCAGGCCACGCTGGGCTATGTCTTCCTGCAGGTCGCCATGTTCGGGCGGATAGGCAATGTCGATGCCCGAGGCGATCACGCCGACAGTGGCAGGCAAGGCACCCCGGTGCGCGGACCCGTCGATGCCGCGCGCCAGCCCCGAGACAACGATAAAGCCTGCTTCGGCCAGGGCAGCAGCAAAATCACGCGCCAGCTTGACGGCCGCAGCCGAGGCGTTGCGCGCACCGACCATGGCGACGCAAGGGCGCGCAGCGAGCGCGGCATCGCCGCGCGCGGTAAGGATCGGCGGTGAGCCTTCAACCTCGCGCAGCAGCGGCGGGTAATCGGGCGAATCGTGAAACAGGTAGCGCGCATCCACCCTGCGCACTGCCGCGATCTCTGCCTCGATCCGGGGCACCTCGGCAGCGCGATAGGTTTGCGATCCGCGCCGGGCGAGATCGGGCAAGGCCTCAATCGCCGCTGCTGCCGTGCCGAAACGGCGCAGCAGCTGCATATAGGTCACTGGCCCGACATGGGGCGAGCGCAGCAAGCGGATGCGTGCGAACATCTCGGCCTGCGAAGGGGCCATGCCCGCTGCCTGGCTCACTTGCCCGCGCCGACGCGCGGTTCCTCGCCCTTCAACAGCCGGGCGATGTTGGCGCGGTGGAGCACGACAACAGCAAGCGCAATCGCGGCAAGCGCCTTGACATGCTCGGGATAGCCCATCGCCCAGGCCGCAAGCGGGGCAGCCACTGCCGCGCTCATCCCTGCCAGCGAGGAAATCCGCGTTATCGCCAGCATGCCGAGCCAGACCGCAGCATAGGTCGCGCCCAGCGGCCAGGCGAGACCAAAGGCGATACCCGCCGTCGTCGCGACGCCCTTGCCCCCCCGGAACGCCAGCCAGACCGGGAAGCAATGGCCGACAAAGGCGCCGATCGCAGCTTGCTCGACCAGGTCGGCGCCAAACAACATGCGCGTCGCAATCACCGCGACGAGACCCTTGGCGAGATCGAGCAGCAGGGTTGCGGCGGCAAGACCCTTGCGGCCAGTGCGCAGCACGTTGGTCGCCCCGATATTGCCCGATCCGATCGCGCGCAGATCGCCTGCCCCGGCGATCCGGGTCAGGATCAGGCCGAAGGGGATCGAGCCGAGCAGGTATCCGAAAGCAAGCGCTGCTATCCATTCCATGCGATTCGCTCTATCCGTTCGCCCTGAGCTTGTCGAAGGGCTGTTTTTCCCTTCTAGCGCATCGAACGAAAGGAAGAAGCACAGTGCTTCGACAAGCCCAGCATGAACGGGATTGGACACTTGAGCGCTGATCTCGACCCTTCTTCACCGATCCTGCTGTTCGATTCGGGCGTCGGCGGTCTCACCGTGCTGGCCGAACTGCGCCGCCTCTTGCCGCAGGCGCCAGTCATCTACACCGCCGACAATGCCGGGCTGCCCTATGGCGACAAGAGCGAGGCACAGGTTGCCGCGCGCGTCGCCGGGCTGCTGGGCCGAATGACCGAGCGGTTCCACCCGCGCCTTGCCTGCATTGCCTGCAACACTGCTTCGACCATCGCGCTCGATGCAGTGCGCGAGGTGCTCGAAATCCCGCTGGTCGGTACCGTGCCCGCAATCAAACCTGCTGCCGAGCTGACCCGCACTGGCGTGATCGGCCTGCTGGGAACCGAGGCAACAATCCGGCAAGGCTATGTCGACCGGCTGGAGGCGCGCTTTGCCGCCGACAAGGTGCTGCTGCGACTCGCCGCGCCGGGCCTAGTCGCTGCTGCCGAAGCGCGGCTGCGCGGCGAGCCGGTTGACGATGCGGCGATCCGGCATGCGGTCGATGGCCTGCGCGCCCTGCCCCAGGGCGACAGGATCGATACCGTGGTGCTGGCCTGCACCCACTTCCCGCTCGTCGAACCGGAGCTGGCGGCGGCGTTCGGGCCGGGTGTGCAATTCGTCCACGGCGCGCAGGGCATCGCGCGGCGCATCGCTTCACTGACCGAAGGCCAGCACTTCCAGCGCAAGCATCTCGACCTTGCGCTGTTCACCCGCGACGGGCGCGAGATGGACGCCTATCGTCAGGGCCTTGCCGCCTATGGCCTGACCCGGCTGGAGCTGTTCTGACCATGCGGCGCTTCAATCTAGCCTTGCTGATCCTGCTGCTGCTGGTCGGCATGCCCTATTACTGGCTGTTTCTCGACAACAGCGCCCCGCGTGCTTCGCCCCAACCCGTGACTATGGCGCAATTGCGCGCTCTGGCCGGACCCGATGCTAGGACTGGCCCCAACCGGATCCGTTTCGAGGAAGTGGGTGCCACGGAATTGATGGGCAACCGGCTTGCCGTCGGGAGCGGCCT
>JBIPOX010000272.1:0-3096 GCA_044378785.1 Novosphingobium sp. | reverse complement strand
GATCCTGGGCGAGGCCGCAGCCCCGGCACCGGCCATGGCCGAAAGCTGGCAGGAAGCACTGGGCCTTGCCGCCAAGGGCCGCCCCGCTGCCCTGGTGCTGCCGATCGAGACCGGCTTTGCCAGCGCCGAGATCGAGCTGGTCAGCGAGCAAGACATTCTCGGCGACCGGCTGGTGCGCCGCAAGAAGCGTCGCAAGGACGCCGACGCCTTCCTTGCCGAACTGTCCGCACTCACTCCAGGCGACCTGATCGTCCACATGGAGCATGGCATCGGCCGCTACGAAGGGCTGCAATCGATCCCGGTCGGCAAGAGCCCGCACGACTGCGTGATGCTGACCTACCACGGCGGCGACAAGCTCTATATCCCGGTCGAGAACCTCGACGTGCTGTCGCGCTATGGCAGTGCCGACGATGCCATGCCGCTTGACCGGCTGGGCGGCGAAGCATGGCAGAAGCGCCGCGCCCGCCTTAAGGAACGCATTCGCGAGATCGCCAGCGAACTGATGAAGACTGCTGCCGAGCGCGCGCTGCGCCAGGCGCCGGTGATGCAGGCCGAGGGATCGGCTTACGACCAGTTCGCAGATCGTTTCCCCTGGGACGAGACCGAAGACCAGCAGCGCTCGATCGAAGACGTGCTTGCCGACCTTGCCGAAGGCAAGCCGATGGACCGGCTGGTCTGCGGCGATGTCGGTTTCGGCAAGACCGAAGTTGCGCTGCGCGCCGCTTTCGTTGCCGCAATGAGCGGGCATCAGGTCGCCGTAGTCGCGCCCACGACGCTGCTCGCGCGCCAGCATTTCAGCGGCTTGTCCGAGCGTTTCGCTGGCTTTCCGCTCAAGGTCGGGCGATTGTCGCGGCTGGTGCCCGACAAGGAGGCCAAGTTGACCCGCGAGGGGCTGGCCGACGGCACCATGGACGTGGTCATCGGCACCCACGCGATCCTTGCCAAATCGGTCACGTTCAAACGGCTCGGGCTGGTAATTGTCGACGAGGAGCAGCGCTTTGGCGTCAACCACAAGGAAAAGCTCAAGCAGTTGCGCAGCAATGTCCATGTCCTGACCCTGACCGCGACGCCGATCCCGCGCACCTTGCAGATGGCGATGTCGGGCCTGCGCGAGCTTTCGACCATCCAGACCCCGCCGGTCGACCGGCTGGCGGTGCGCACCGACGTAATGGAATGGGACGACATGGTGATCCGCGAGGCGCTGCTGCGCGAGCATCATCGCGGCGGGCAGAGCTTCATCGTCGTGCCACGCATCGCGGACATGGCCGAGGTCGAGGACTGGCTGCACCGGCACGTACCCGAAGTGAAGGCGATCTCTGCCCATGGCCAGATGGGCGCAGGCGAGGTCGAGGAGCGGATGAGCGCCTTTTACGAGGGCAGGTATGAGGTGCTGCTATCGACCACGATCGTCGAGAGCGGGCTCGACATCCCCAGTGCCAATACCATCATTATCCACCGTGCCGACCGCTTTGGGCTGGCGCAGCTTTATCAGCTGCGCGGACGGGTCGGGCGCTCCAAGCTGCGCGCCTATGCCTATCTCACCACACCAGCTGCCACGGTCCTGTCGGAAGTGGCGGAAAAGCGGCTCAAGGTGCTGGGCGATCTCGATTCGCTGGGTGCGGGCTTCCAGCTTGCCAGCCACGATCTCGACATTCGCGGTGCAGGCAACCTGCTGGGCGACGAGCAATCGGGCCATATCCGCGAGGTCGGCTTCGAGCTTTACCAGTCGATGCTCGAGGACGCGATCCTGGCGCTCAGGGCAGGCGGTGCCGGACTGGAGAAGAACAACCGGGGTCTCTCGCCGCAGATCACTGTCGATGCGCCGATCATGATCCCCGAGGACTATGTGCCCGATCTTGCCGTGCGCATGGCGCTCTATCGCCGTCTCAACGATGCCGAGGACAACGCCGAGATAGAGGCGCTGTCAGTCGAAATGATCGACCGGTTCGGCCCCCTGCCGGAGCCGACCGCCAATCTGGTGCGGCTTATCGCGATCAAGCAGCAAGCGATTGCCGCGCACATTGCCAAGATCGATGTTGGCGCGCGCGGCGCGCTGGTCACCTTCCATAACGAGAATTTTCCCAATCCTGCGGGCCTGATCGACTATGCCGCCAAGCGCGAGGGCACAATCAAGCTGCGCCCCGACATGAAGCTTCAGGTCAATCGCGCCTGGGACGATCCGGCCGCCCGGCTCAATGGCCTGATCCAGTTGACCAAGGGATTGGCCGCGATTGCCGCAAAGGCTTCCTGAAGCCGGACGATGCCTTACCCTTTGCTCACCTGCCTGATCGCTTCGCCCAGCGTGCGGATGCCATTGACGATGACCTCGGGTTCGACATGGCCGACGGCAAGCCGCATGTGCGGCTTCTGTTCGGGGTCGTTGCTGAACATCTCGCCGGGACGCATGGCAATCCCGCGCCGCATGCATTCGGCCTGGACCGCGGGCCAGTCCACATCCTCGCTGAGCTTGAGCCAGTAGTACCAACCGCCGACCGGCTCGTCGAAAGTGATTTCCGGCGCGCAGAAGTCGCGCAGGGCCTGGGTGGCCGCCCGGCGCTTTTCGGCATAGATCGCCCTGATCGCAGCAATGTGTTTCTCGTGATGTCCCTCGGCGAGGTACTTCACCATGATCCGCTGCAGCCACATGCTGGCGCCCAAATCCTGCCGAACCTTCGACAAGGGCATGATGGCCTGTGGGGTTCCGACCACCCAGCCAAGCCGGATCGCCGGGGCTACCGTCTTGGCAAAGCTGTCGGTCTGGAGCACGCGGCCAGCCTTGTCCAAGCTGAGCAGCGTCGGAATCTCGTGGCCCGGACCATGTTCGCGATAGACATTGTCTTCCTGAATCATCAGGTTGAATTCCTCGGCCATGGCGAGCAGCTGATGACGACGCTCCAGGGATAGCACCGCACCGGTCGGCAATTGGTGGGTCGCAATCACATAGACCAGCTTGGGCCGCAGCCCCTTGTCGCGCGCCGCCAGGATGCAGCTGCGCAGGTCATCCATCTGCATCCCGTCGCTGTCGAGCGCGACCGGGATCACGGTCGCGCCGGTCGATTCGAAATAGCGGATGCCGAAGGGGAAGGTCGCAGCCTC
>JBIPOX010000271.1:0-3097 GCA_044378785.1 Novosphingobium sp. | reverse complement strand
CGCGTCCGTCCTTGCGCAATTGCCCGATCAGGCCCTGCGTGGTCGCTTCCATCACGGCAAGATGATGGTCCTTGATTGCCTTGGGCGAGAAGAACCGGGCCAGCATGGCGCGGCGACTGCGGTGCACTTCGCCATCGAGGAAGATCACTGGCACCTGATCCGTCCCGGCACCGGGAATCTCGCCAGTCAACGCGATGTCCTGAACGCTTGCCGGACTGCGCAGCAGGGAGCGGGCCAGGGCAAAGTCCTGCACGCGCCGGGCATAGGCGGGCACTTCGAGGTTGCGCGCCGCCACTTGGGCGGAGCGGCGCTCGTCAGCGGGTGGCTGCGGCGTGATGCTCATCTCGTTCATGGCCGTCCTTCCGGATCGGCACCATATCGCATTGGCAGACAAAGGAAAGGGCCGGAAAGGCGATTGCCCCCGGCCCCGTTCCCGTTCAGCGCTTGGCGCTGCGATCATCCGCCGACGGCAGCAGCGACCTCGGCAGCAAAGTCAGAGACTTCCTTTTCGATGCCTTCGCCAAGCTGGAAGCGCACGAAATCCTTGAGCACGATTTTCGCGCCCGCTGCCTTGCCTGCCTGTTCGACGACCTGGGCGACCGGGGTCTTGTTGTCCATCACGAAGACCTGGCTGAGCAGCGCGTTCTCCTTGGCGAACTTCGCCGCAGCGCCATCGGCGCGCTTGGCGAGGATCTCTTCGGGGATCTGCTTGCCGCTGCTGGCCGCCTCTTCCTGCGCCTTTTCGAGCGCGATCTTGCGCTCGCGCTCGAGCACTTCGGCATCGAGATCGTCGGCCGAAAGCGCCATCGGGAAAGCGGCGGCGATGTGCATCGCGATCTGCTTGCCGAGCGGTTCGAGCACGTCCGCGCCCGCATCGCTCTCCAGCGCGACGAGCACGCCGATCTTGCCGAGATTGGCGGCGGCGGCATTGTGCATGTAGGGCACGACCATGCCGGCCGAGACAGTGACCGTCTTCATCCGGCGCAGCTGCTGGTTCTCGCCGATCGTGGCGACATTGTTGGTCAGCGCATCGCCAACCGTCCCGCCACCCGGATAGGCAGCGCCCTTGAGCGCCTCGACATCGTCGGAGCCCGCCCCCAGCGCCACCTGCGTGGTGTTGCGCACAAAATCCTGGAACTGGTCGTTCTTGGCGACAAAGTCGGTCTCGGAATTGACCTCGACGGCAACGCCCCTGGTGCCTGCGACGGCGACGCCGACCAGGCCCTCGGCCGCGGTGCGGCTGGACTTCTTGGCAGCAGCGGCAAGCCCCTTGGCGCGCAGCAGATCGACCGCGGCCTCGATATCGCCGTCGGTTTCGGTGAGCGCCTTCTTGCAGTCCATCATGCCCGCGCCAGTGCGTTCGCGCAGGTTCTTCACGTCAGCGGCTGTGTAAGCCATGAGCTGTTTCCTCTTGTCCTAAAGGTGCACGCCGGGCCGATGGCCCGGGCATGCTGCAATGGGATGACAGGCCCGGAGGACGACCGGCCGGGAGCGGCAAGGCTCCCGATCCCGGGATCGTCAGGCCTGGGCGTCCTCGGCCGGAGCCGAGGCAGCAGGCACTTCAGAAGCAAGTGCTTCGGCAACCGGTGCTTCGGCAACCGGTGCTTCCTCGACGAGGGCGGGTTCTTCCACCGGCTCGTCGAGCGCGCCCATGTCCATGCCCGAGGCAGCCATGTTGGCGCGTCCGCCCTTGGTTGCGGCCTCGCGCACCGCGTCGCAATAGAGGCGGATGGCGCGGCTGGCGTCGTCGTTGCCCGGAACCGGGAAGGCGATGCCATGTGGATTGACGTTCGAATCGAGGATCGCAACGACCGGAATGCCGAGCACGTTGGCTTCCTTGACGGCGAGCTCTTCCTTGTTGACGTCGATCACGAACATCACGTCGGGAATGCCGGACATGTCGCGGATGCCGCCCAGCGAAAGCTCAAGCTTGTCGCGCTCGCGGGTCAGCTGCAGGACTTCCTTCTTGGTCAGGCCGGCAGTGTCGCCCGAAAGCTGTTCCTCAAGCGACTTCAGGCGCTTGATCGACTGGCTGATCGTCTTCCAGTTGGTCAGCATGCCGCCGAGCCAGCGGTGGTTGACGAAGTGCTGACCGCAGGCCCGCGCGGCCTGTGCGACCGGTTCCTGCGCCTGGCGCTTGGTGCCCACGAACAGCACCTTGCCTCCCGCCTGCACGGTGGCGGCGATGAATTCGAGCGCACGCGCGAACAGCGGCACGGACTGCGACAGGTCGATGATATGAACGCCGTTGCGAGCCCCGAAGATATAGGGCTTCATCCGCGGGTTCCAGCGGTGGGTCTGATGGCCGAAGTGTGCGCCGGCCTCGATCAATTGCTGCATGGTGACGACAGGAGCCGCCATAGGTATTTCCTTTCCGGTTTCGCCTCTGGGAAGCTGATGGACCGTGCGGATCACTTCCGCTGCGGCACCGGGATGTCAGCGCTTCCCATGTGGATTTGCCTTTGCCAAAGCGACGAAGGCCGCGCGCCTTTAACCGCATTGTCGGCGCAAATCCAGCGAAATCGGGGGAATCGGGCGGAGTTGAAAAAAGCCCTTGACCCATTAGAACATTTCATGAACAACGAGCCTCAGGAACGTTTGTAGAACGCATTTCGCTTTTCCACAAGCTTTCCCCCGCCAGTCGACAGCGATGTCGGCAGGCCCCGGAACGAAAGGACACGACGATGTTGACCTTGCTGATTGCCGCCCTGTTCCTCGCCAGCGCAACCTGCGCCACCGGGATCATCGCGCTGACGCTGCGCGCTCAGTGGCCTGCCGTGGCCCGGGTGCGCAGCGCCCTTTCGGCCTCGCCCGAGTGGCAGGAAGTCCGCGTCACTATCCTGGACATCAAGGTTGAGGCCAGCGGCCAGGTGCTGCACGGCGACTTTATGCGTCGGGCGAAGGCTCCGGCTCGCGCGCTGCGCGTTGCCGCTTGACCCGGCCATAGGCAATGATCGCTATTGGAACCAGCGACAGATAGACCACACAGATCGCTACCAGCGTCAGCCACGGTTCGGTGAGCAGGGCAGCTACGACTAGTCCCGCTGCGCCGATCACCTCGATGCGCACGCTGCGGCGCGGGCGCAATTTCGACCAG
>JBIPOX010000270.1:0-3100 GCA_044378785.1 Novosphingobium sp. | reverse complement strand
TGATTTCATGGCCTTGCGATGCGCCTGATGAAGAGCTGGACGGAAGCGATGAACAGCCATGCGGTGGCCGAGGCGATGGTCTGCTCGAAGTCCTTGGCGAGACGGCGGTTGCGATTGAGCCATGCCAGGGTCCGCTCGACCACCCAGCGGCGCGGCAAGAGTTCGAAGCCCTTGGCCACGTCGGATCGCTTGATGATCTCAACGGTCCATTTGCCGATGCGGCGCAGCGCCTGCCTGAGCTTTTCTCCGGCATAGCCGCCATCGGCGAAGAGATGGCGCAGCCACGGGAAGCGGGTGGCCATTTCGGCGAGCAACAATGGTGCCCCGTCGCGGTCCTGGATGTCGGCGGTGTGGATCAGGGCATGGACTAGATTGCCCTCGGTGTCGGTGAGGATATGCCGCTTGCGGCCCTTGATCTTCTTGCCTGCGTCGTAGCCGCGCGGACCGCCGCTTTCCGTGGTTTTGACGCTCTGGCTGTCGATCACCCCGGCGCTGGGGGACGCCTCGCGACCCTCACTCTCGCGCGAGGCCATCAGCAGATAATGGTTGAGATCCCGCCACAGCCCGTTGTCGCGCCACAGGTAGAACCATCGCCGCACTGTCGAGACCGGTGGAAAGCACGGCGGCAGCATCCGCCACGGCAGGCCGCCGCGCAGCAAGTAGAGGATCGCCTCGACAATCCGCCGCATTGGCCATTTGCGAGGACGGCCCACATGCGACGGTGGCGGGAAGAACGGCTCCAACACCGCCCATTCGGCATCGGTCAAATCACTTGGCAAAGCCAGCCCCGCGCGGGCATGATGCGCGCGAGTGGTATTGGTCCACATCGTCGAACTCCGGAAGTTTGTTGCAAAACCCCAGAATCAACGATCAGGCACGGCGTCAAGCTAACCCGCTGATACTACTCAACTTAGTTTCGGATCAGGCTCTGAGGGCGCTGAACATCGCCTCGGTCGTCTCGTCATCGTTGAGAAACACGCTTTCGGTGATTTCCAGTTCAAGCCGCGAAGGCGTGACCTGGGCGTTGGCGAGCGCGCTGGTTATGATCGCGGGAAGCGCCGGATTGGAAAATTGCAAGGGCGAGACATTGACTGCAATGCGCACTGTTTCAGGCCATCGCGCAAGCTGCTCGCAAGCCGCGCGAAGTGCCCATTCGCCGATCTGGGCGACAAGGCCCGATTCCTCGGCAATTGGCACGAAGCGCGAAGGCGACAGGTAGCCCTGGGTCGGATGTTTCCAGCGCAGCAGCGCTTCGAAGCCGGTGATCTTCTCGGTCGTGGTCGAGACAACCGGCTGGTAATGCAGCTCGAGATCGCCAGCGGTCATGGCGTCGCGAAGGTCCTGTTCGAGCTGGCGCCGTTCCTCTGCCTCGGCGTGCAGATCATCGGCATAGAAGTGATAGCGACCCCGTCCGCCATCTTTTGCAGCGTACAGCGCCAGGTCGGCATTGCGAATCAGCTCCTCGGATGACGTGCCATTGTCCGGACAGAGCGAGATCCCGATCGAGGCACCGATCGTTACCCGCGCGCCATCGATCGAATAGGGCTGCGACAGGTTCTCGATGATGCGATGAGCCAGTTGCCCCAATTGGTCGGGCTTTTGCCGACCGGGCAAGATCACCTGGAATTCGTCACCGCCAAGCCTGCCGACATTGCCCGCGCCCCCTACGGTGCTGCGCAATCGATCGGCGACCTGGCGCAACAGGGCATCGCCGGCCGGATGACCCATGGTATCGTTCACATGCTTGAAGCGATCGAGATCGAGCAGGAGGACCGCGCAAGCGCGCCGCTCCTCTTGAGAGACCTTGAGGATTTTTTCCAGCCACTCGGCCATCTGGAAGCGGTTGGCCAGCTTGGTCAGCGAATCGAAGCGTGCCAGCTGGGTGACGTGTCGCTGCGAGAGCTTCATCTCGGTCAGGTCAGTGCCCGAACCGCGAAACCCCAGGAAATTGTTATAGCTGTCGAGCACCGGTCGACCGGTTATCGACCACCAGCGCTCCTCCTCCTCGTCGGTCGCGGCAAGCACCGAAAGTTCGGAGAACGAAGAACGGGTCGAGAGGTGAAAGCGCAGCGTACGCTCGCTTTCCTGCTCCTCGAAATCGTCGACCCGGAACAGGCTGGTGAACGGTTTGCCGACCAGATCAGAATTGGTTTTGCCCAGCAACTTGGCGATGCGCGGCGAGACATAAGTGATCGCGCCGCGCCGGTCGGTTTCCCAAAACCAACCCTGACCCGATTGCTCGAATTCGGCAATCAGCGATTCGGCCCGGCGCTCGCGCCGACGGGCGACTGCCTTGGCCTGTTGCTGGCTATCGATTGTCTCGAAATGCCAGCGCCCCAGGAATGCAAGGCCAGTGATGGCAAGGATGGCCATTACGAGCGCGGTCATGGGAGCAGGCACTACGACCGTGCCCGCGGCAACCGCGGTCAACCCGCCCACCAGGCTCGGCAGGCGTCGCTGTAGGCCAGCGATCGCAACATTGACAGTCGCGAGCGCTGCTGTGGCAACCGGGATCGCGACCAGTGCCGAGGTCGAAGCCCACAACCAAATTGCACAGCCAAGCAAAAACAGTGGGGCGCCGACAAACAGCACCATGATGGCAAGCCGCGCCAATAGTGTCTTCGCAAATCGCCGCTCGAACGGCAGCACCAGTCGGGAGACTCCAGCCAGCAGGCTTGCCACCAGCAGGATAGCCAATATTGCCCCGTCGGGGACAGTATGCGAAGCGAGCATTCCCGCTAGGGTCGATACGACGATCGCGGGGGCTGTGTAAACGAAGTCCGGGCCGATCAGCGAATAGGGATTGGCCTCCTCGTCACCATTCTTGATCCTGGCCGGCTCGGTCAGCCGCGAGCTGGATCGGCGCTCACTTTTCCGGCTTTCGTCGCCGCGCGCCGGGCGCGGCTTTCCAGCGCGCTCCGCCAAGTGCTTCGCTTCGCCTGCATGCCGTGCCGTCATGACCAGTGCAATGCGCCAATTCCTCTTGCAAAACCGTTAAGTAAGCTTGTCAAACATGAGCCTGGAAAGGGCCGCACAGCGAGGTTTGGCGGCGCAACCGCCGCGACTAGTCCACAGACTATCGCGAGAGCGGCAAGATTCT
>JBIPOX010000022.1:0-9605 GCA_044378785.1 Novosphingobium sp. | reverse complement strand
CCGCGGCACCCTTGCGCGCCAGGACAGCCAGGGTCGCGGCAAGCGTGGTTCCGGCAACGCAGTAGCCGATCGTGTGAACCGACGGGGTTTTCAGCCGTTTGCAGACATGCTCGATAGCCTCGATCTGCGCAGCGATGTAATCGTCCCAGATCAGATCGGCCATGCTCGCATCGGCCGACTTCCACGAGACCATGAACACGCTGATCCCCTGATCGAGCGCCCAGCGCACGAAGCTCTTCTTGGCGTTGAGGTCGAGGATGTAGAACCGGTTGATCCACGGCGGGAAGATGACCAGCGGAACCTCCAGAACCGTATCGGTCGTGGGCGTATACTGAATGAGCTGGAACAGTTGCGTCTCGTAAACCACCTTGCCGGGCGTATCGGCGATATTGACACCAAGCACGAAGGCTTCGGGCGGGGTATGGGTAACCTGACCGCGCGCAAGATCCTTGAGCAGGTGCTCCATGCCATCGACGATACTTTGCCCGCCAGTCTCGCTGGCGCGAGCGAGCGCGACCGGATTGGTCAGGGTGAAATTGGCCGGACTGAGCGCATCGATCATGGCGCGCGTAGCGAACTGGAGTTGCCCCTTGCGTTCGGGCTCCAGCCCCTCGACGTTGCCGGCCATCGTTTGCAACTCTTCGGACAGCATCAGGTAGCTCTGGTGCAGCACCGCGAAAAAGGGGTTCTGCCGCCACAGGGGGTCGGCAAAGCGCTTGTCCTGGCGCGGCATGCGCGGACCCTGCTCGCCGGCTGCCTTTGCCGCCTCGGCCCGGGGGCCGATGCCGTATTGGCCAAGAACCGTCTCGAACAGATCGAGCCCGTCCTGCCAAAGCTGCTTCTGCCGGTCAGGATCGGACAGCGGCAAGGCGCGCAGCACCTGCTCGGCGGTGGCGATCCATTGCGCCGGATCGGAGTAGTGCGGCACCGACCGCGCTTTCCCGGCCTGGCTTGCCTGGAAGTCGAGCCACATTCCCTGCAGCTTGCGGGCAATCCCGGCCCAGTGGATTTCGCCCTCGCCGCCGTCTTGCTCCGCGCCATCGCTGCGCAACTGCCCGAACAGCGACTGGATCATGCCCGATTGCGCCTCAACGAGTTCGCCGATCAACTGGCCCGGATCGGCTTTCGGCTTGTCTGGCATGGGCTTGGTCGTCTCCGCAAAGGGGCATTTGCCAACGGCGGTTTATCGCCTACATGGGCCAAGGCGGCAAGGGGCCGCCTTTATCAACCATCAAGATTGCCAAGAGGTCATGGAAGACGAATTCTACCGCATGAAGCGACTGCCGCCCTATGTCATCGCCGAAGTCAACGCGATGCGGCACGCAGCACGCCAGGCGGGCAAGGACATCATTGACCTTGGCATGGGCAACCCCGATCTGCCCCCGCCCCAGCATGTCATCGACAAGCTGTGCGAAGTGGCGCGGGATCCCGACGCCCACGGCTATTCACAATCGGCAGGCATCCCCGGCCTGCGCCGGGCGCAGTCTGATTACTACGCGCGCCGGTTCAATGTCGAGCTGGATCCCGAAAGCGAAGTCGTGGTCACACTGGGCTCGAAGGAAGGGCTTTCCAGCCTTGCCACCGCGATCACCACACCCGGTGACACCGTACTGGCGCCAAACCCGTGCTATCCGATCCACACCTTCGGCTTCATCATTGCCGGTGCCTCGATCCGCTCGGTTCCGACAACCCCGGATGAGCGCTATTGGGAAGCGCTCGAGCGGGCGATGCGGTTTACCGTGCCGCGCCCGACAGTGCTGATCGTCAACTATCCGTCCAACCCGACCGCCGAGACCGTAGGGATCGAATTCTACGAGCGGCTGGTTGCCTGGGCGCGCGAGAACAAGATCTGGATTCTCTCCGACCTTGCCTATTCCGAGCTCTATTACGACGGCAACCCGACCCACTCGATCCTCGAAGTGCCAGGCGCAAAGGAGGTCGCTGTCGAGTTTACCTCGTTGAGCAAGACCTATTCGATGGCCGGCTGGCGCATGGGCTTCGCGGTAGGCAACACCAAGCTGATATCCGCGCTCAAGCGGGTCAAGAGTTACATCGATTATGGAGCCTTCACCCCGATCCAGGCCGCTGCCGTTGCCGCACTCAACGGGCCCCAGGACATCGTCGAGATGAACCGCGAGCTTTATTGCAAGCGCCGCGACGTGATGGTCGAGGCATTCGGGCGCGCCGGATGGGATATCCCCAGCCCCCGCGCCTCGATGTTCGCATGGGCCCCCCTGCCGCCTGCCTTGCGCGAAATGGGCAGCCTGGAATTCTCCAAGCAGTTGCTGACCCATGCCGAGGTCGCAGTCGCTCCGGGCGTCGGATATGGCGAGGATGGCGAGGGTTTCGTAAGGATCGCGATGGTCGAGAACGAGCAGCGGCTGCGTCAGGCAGCGCGCAATATCAAACGCTACCTCTCCAGCATGGGCGTAAATAGTTCCGCCGCCTGATTGCAGAGCCGGCCGGAGTCTCGTTACCTTACCTTTCCTGCTACGAGTCGGTGTCCGCTCGGTCTGGCGATTCGCTAGGCCGGGCAGGTTCGCCGATCGGCATCCTGTCGGAAAGGGGGATTGGGCTTCTTGCGCGAGTTTCGCTGGCTTACCGCGAACGCGATACCGCCGCATCTCGACCTTCGGGATTGCGGCTGGAGCCTGCTGGACGAATCGCGCCCCGACGAAAGCCACGACGAAGAGTGCATGGGGGTCGCACTGGCGCGCGACATGACCCCGGCCTTGTGGCTCGGCTTCCTGGCCCGGCACGGACGCCTGGCGCGGCGACTTATGCTGCTGATCGGCATCGACGACGCGGTTGACCGGGCGCGCATGTTGCGGCTCGGCTTTGGCGAGGTAACCGGGCAGGACATTGCCCTCGCCGAACTTGACGCGCGCGCGCGACGGCTAGCCGAGCTGGAGCACACCTTGCCGCGCTATCGCCGGATCGGGCGGCTCAACCTCGACCTGCTGGCGCGCGAGGCCTTTGTCGATGAACGCGCGCTTGGCCTGCATCCGCGCGAGTTCGGACTGCTGTGGCGGCTGGCCGATACCCCGGGTCGTCCGGTCAGCAAGGAATCGCTGGTCAGGGACGTGTGGCGGATGGGCTTTGTTCCCGAAACCAACAGCCTTGCGGTGCATATCTCGCGGCTGCGCGGCAAGCTCAACATTGCAGGCCTGACCGGGCTGGTCGAGACTTCGGAAAGCGGCGGCTATTGCCTCAGGCCGCTCGATGCCGCGATCCCTCCAGTCCTGACAGCGATCGCACCCTCGCCCGCCGCCAATCCGAGGCGCGCTGCCTCACAGGCATGACGAGGTTCAGGTGTTCCCCTCAACGAGCTTAGCCATGGCCCGCGCCGCGAGCGGGGTGAGCTGATCGAGCCCGTTTTCGCGCAAGCATGCCTTCATGCGCGGATCCCAGAACTTGTCGATGTGGTCGGCGATCGCTGCCACGGCCTGATCGTCGCCTTTCGCGGCGAGATTGCGAGCGATCTGGTTTGCCATATAGGCAAGCTTGGCACCGTCCATTGCCTACTCCGCAGGTTCGGCAGGCGCGATGCGGCGCGCCCGGTCGGACAATTGCGCGTAATCCTCCTGCCAGTCGCTCGGCCCGTTCGATGGCATGACCTGCACCGCCGTCACCTTGTATTCGGGGCAATTGGTCGCCCAGTCCGAATACTCGGTGGTCACCACATTCGCCTGCGTCTCTGGATGGTGGAAGGTGGTATAAACCACGCCCGGTGCCACCCGGTCGGTGACCCGCGCACGCAGCGTGGTCTCGCCCTTGCGGCTGGCAAGGCGAACCCAGTCGCCCTCGCCAATGCCGCGGTTTTCGGCATCGGCGGGATGGATCTCGAGCAGGTCTTCCTCATGCCAGATAACGTTGGCGGTACGGCGGGTCTGCGCCCCGACATTGTATTGCGACAGAATCCGCCCGGTGGTCAGCAGCAGCGGAAAGCGCGGGCCGGTCTTCTCGTCGGTGGGGACATAGTCGGTGACCACGAACAGACCCTTGCCGCGCACGAAGCCCTCGACATGCATCACCGGTGAACCGTCAGGGCTAGCGGCATTGACTGGCCATTGCAGCGAGCCTTCGGCATCGAGCCGGTCGAACGAGACGCCAGCGAAGCTTGGCGTCAACCGGGCGATCTCGTCCATGATTTCGCTGGGATGGGCATAGTCCCAGCCTAGGCCCATCGCATTGGCAAGCGCTTGGGTGACCTGCCAGTCCTCCATTCCCTGCCCCTTTGGTCCGTTGGCCGGCTCCATCACCTTGCGCACCAGCTGGATGCGCCGCTCCGCATTGGTGAAGGTCCCGTTCTTTTCAAGGAAGGTCGAGCCGGGCAGGAACACATGGGCGTAGTGGGCGGTCTCATTGAGAAACAGGTCGTGAACGATCACGCATTCCATCGCCGCGAGACCCGCCGCCACATGGCGGGTGTCGGGATCGGACTGGAGAATGTCCTCGCCCTGGATATAGATTGCCCGGAAAGAGCCATCGAGCGCTGCATCGAGCATGTTGGGGATGCGCAGGCCAGGCTCGGCATCGAGGCTGACGCCCCAGTCCTGCTCGAACAGGGCGCGGGCATCGCCGTCGGAAATGTGCCGGTATCCGGCCAGCTCGTGCGGGAAGCTGCCCATGTCGCAGGCACCCTGGACATTGTTCTGGCCGCGCAGCGGATTGACGCCGACACCCGGCCTGCCGATGTTGCCCGTCGCCATCGCAAGGTTGGCGATCGCCATCACCGTGCTCGAGCCTTGCGAGTGCTCGGTGACGCCAAGGCCGTAATAGATCGCACCGTTCTTTTCGCTCGCGAACAACCGCGCTGCTTCGCGCAGGCTCGCAGCAGGAACGCCAGTGACGGGTTCGAGCACTTCGGGCGAATGGCGCTCATCGGCGACAAACCGCGCCCAGTCCTCGAAGGCATCGCGCTCGCAGCGTTCGGCGACGAAGGCCTCGTCGACCAGTCCCTCGGTGACAATCACATGGGCCATCGCGGTCAGTACCGCGACATTCGTCCCGGGCGTGAGGGCGAGATGATGCGCAGCCTCGATGTGGGGCATGCGCACCAGGTCGATCCGGCGCGGATCGATGACGATGAGCTTGGCACCCTGGCGCAGCCGCCGCTTCATCCGGCTGGCGAAAACCGGGTGCGCGTCGGTGGGATTGGCGCCGATCACCAGGATCACATCGGCATGCATCACGCTGTCGAAGTCCTGCGTGCCCGCGCTGGTGCCGAACGTGGTCTTGAGGCCATAGCCGGTGGGCGAGTGGCAGACCCGCGCGCAGGTATCGACATTGTTGGAGCCGAACCCGGCGCGCACCAGCTTCTGGACGAGGAAGGTCTCCTCATTGGTGCAGCGGCTCGAGGTGATGCCGCCCAGCGCGCGCGCGCCATGCTGAGCCTTGATTGCGTTGAGCTTGCCAGCGGTGAAAGCCAGCGCCTCGTCCCAGCTCACCTCGCGCCAGGGCTGGTCGATGGTCTCGCGGATCATCGGCGAGGTAATGCGATCCTGGTGGTTGGCATAGCCCCAGGCGAAGCGGCCCTTGACGCAGGAATGCCCGCGATTGGCCTTGCCGTCCTTCCATGGCACCATGCGCACCAATTGCTCGCCGCGCATCTCGGCGCGGAAGGTGCAGCCCACGCCGCAATAGGCGCAGGTGGTCACGACGCTGCGCTCAGGCTTGCCGATCTCCTTGACTGCCTTTTCCTGCAGCGTCGCGGTCGGGCAGGCCTGGACGCAGGCCCCGCACGAAACGCATTCGCTGGACAGGAAATCGTCGCCAGTCTGGCCCGCGCTCACCACCGAAGCGAAACCGCGCCCGTCGATGGTCAGCGCCAGGGTGCCCTGCACCTCGTCGCAGGCGCGCACGCAGCGCGAGCAGACGATGCATTTGCTGGGATCGAAATCGAAATAGGGGTTCGAGGTATCGACTGGCGCACCAAGATGGCTGGCCCCCTCGTAGCCATAGCGCACATCGCGCAGGCCCACTGCCGCTGCCTGATCCTGCAATTCGCAATCGTTGTTGGCGCTGCAGGTCAGGCAATCGAGCGGGTGATCGGAGATGTAGAGCTCCATCACGCCGCGCCGCAATTTTTGCAGCCGCGGCGTCTGGGTTGCCACTACCATGCCCTGTTCGGCAGGCGTGGTGCAGCTTGCCGGGGTACCACGCCGTCCCTCGATCTCAACCAGGCACAGGCGGCACGAGCCGAACGCCTTCACATTGTCGGTCGCGCACAGTTTCGGGATCGAACCACCAGCCTCGGCCGCAGCGCGCATCACGCTGGTGCCAAGCGGCACGGTGACCGCGCGCCCGTCGATGGTGAGCGATATGCTGGCCTCGTTGCTCACTTCGGGCGTGCCGAAGTCCTTCTGCCGTTCATAGGTCACGGCGCTACTCCCGAAAGGTTGCTTGCAGCACGGCAAGGTCTGCTGCTGTGTTGATATTAGCAGGTTCTGCAACAAGTTGCACGGGCCTTGCGCCGATCGCTTCGGCAAAGGCCAGCATCGAACGCCTGCCCTGCCCGGTCAGCAAGGCCTCGATCGCTTCGACACTGGAAACGGGCCACAAACCGACCACTGGCTGACTGGCGAGATGCGCGGGCGCAGGTGCGAGCAGGCCGGGAAGATCGTCGGGCAGAGCGACAGAATCGACGCCCAGGCTCAACACCGCGTCATAACCCTCGTCGCGGGCGAGATGGAGGGCTGCTGCCAGACCGCCCAGCGGGCCCTGGTTGGGCGCAGGCCAATCTGGCAGGCAGGGCGCTGGCGCGGTTTCGCGGCCCACGACCACGACCCGTTCGCACCATCCCGACAGCGCATCGACCGCACGCGTCAGCAAGGTTTGCCCGCCCAGCTTGGCCAATGCCTTGTCGCTGCCGAACCGGCGCGCCTGTCCGCCCGCGAGCACACAGCCCATAATCACAAACTCCTCTCCCCGCTCGGGGAGAGGATGGCGCAGCTTGCTTTGTAAGGAGCTAGCGTAGCCTGGAGAAGGGTGCGGAGAGGTCGGAGGCCCGGACACCCCTCTCCAACTCCGGCTAGCAAGCACGCTTGCAAGCCTTTGTATCCTCTCCCCTCATGGGGAGAGGAATGATAGGGGAACTTGCCCAAAATCACTCGAAATCCTCGGGCCACTGGCGCAGCGCCGACAGGACCGGATAGGGCGTGAAGCCGCCCAGCGCGCACAGCGAGCCATCGCGCATCGTCTCGCAAAGGTCTTCTAGCAACGCGACGTTCTCCTCGCGGCTGCGCTGGCCCTTGGGCGCGTTGTGCATTTGTGGAAGGGCCTCGACGCGATCGGCGGCGCGTGCGCCGTCACCGCGCCGGATACGCTCGATCAACTCGGCCCCGCGCACCGCACCGATCCGGCAAGGGGTGCATTTGCCGCAACTTTCGGCGGCGCAGAACTCCATTGCGAACTGGGCTTGCCGCCCCATATCGGCGCTGTCGTCGAATACGACGATGCCGCCGTGACCAATCAATGCGCCCTTGGCGGCATAGGCTTCGTAATCGAATGGCAGGTCGAAATCGCGCGGGTGGATATAGGCGCCCAGCGGCCCCCCGACCTGCACTGCCTTGACCGGGCGGCCCGATGCGGTGCCGCCACCGATATCCTCGACGAGTTCGCGCAAGGTCATGCCGAAGGGGGCCTCGAACAGGCCGCCAAACCGGATATTGCCGGCAAGCTGGACCGGCATGGTGCCGAGCGAACGCTCGTGCCCAAGGGATGCATGATGCGCCGCGCCGCCCTCGGCGAGTATGTGCGGGATGGCGGCGAGCGTCAGAACGTTGTTGACCACGGTCGGGCAGCCGAACAGGCCTTCGAGCGCGGGCAGCGGCGGCTTGGCGCGCACCTCGCCGCGCTTGCCTTCGAGCGAGCTAAGCAGCGAGGTTTCCTCGCCGCAGACATAGGCCCCCGCACCGACACGGACCTCGATAACGAACGGCGCAATGCGGATCGCGGCCAGAGCGAGCGCGCCCTCAAGCTTGCGGATCGCATGCGGATACTCGCTGCGCACATAGATGTAGCCCTGCGCGGCGCCGACCGCGTGGGCGGCAATCGCCATGCCTTCGATCAGATGGAACGGATCGCCCTCCATCAGCATGCGGTCGGCAAACGTGCCGCTATCGCCTTCGTCGGCGTTGCAGACGATGTATTTGCAGGGCTGGTTGGGGCCGAGCGATGCTTCGAGCACCGTGCGCCACTTGATACCCGCCGGAAAGCCCGCCCCGCCCCGGCCGCGCAGACCCGAGGCGATGACTTCGGCCACGACCTCGTGCGGCGGCAGCGAAAGCGCGCGGGTCAAGCCCACCCAGCCGCCGATTGCTTCGTAGTCCGCGAGGTTCAAGGGCCGGGTCTTTCCTGCCCGCGCAAACGTCAGGCGGTGCTGGCGGGTGATAAAAGGATGCTGTTCAACGCGGCCGATTGCCTTGTCGCTGCTGCCATCGATCACAGCGGTGACATCGCTCGCTTCGAGCGGACCAAAGCCCGTGCCATCGATTACTGCCAGCGGTTCGAGCCAGTGCATCCCCCAGCTGGAAACCCACTCGACCACACAGCCTGCCGCCTCGAATGCGCGCGCCACCTCGTCCGCACCGCAGGCGAGCGCCAGCGCGTCGTCGCTGATCCTTACAACAGTCATGCGGTTTCGATCACGCTGGCCAGGCGCGCCTCGTCGAGCCGGGCGTGCAGCCGGTCACCGACCTTGGCGCAGGGCCCCACACTGCATAGCCCAAGGCAATAGACATCGGCCAATCGCACCCGCTCACCCGCAGCATCGCGTGCCGCCTGCATCAAGCCCTCGACCCCGCGCGCCTGGCATGCCTCGGCGCGGCAGATCTCAACCTTGGGTCGAGGGTCGGGGCGCTCGGAGAAATCGTGATAGAAGCTCACGACCCCGTGCACTTCGGCGCGGGTCAGGTTGAGCGCGAGAGCGAGCTGTGCTTCGGCCTGCGGCGAGATGCAGCCCAGCTCGGCCTGGATGTCATGCAGGATTGGCAACAGCGGCCCTTCGCGGTGCGCATGTTCGGCGACAATGGCAGCGATGAGCGCGGCGGGATCGGTTTTGTCAGCCACGCGAGCCATGCTCCACTTGCGCGGTCCAGTCGGCAAGGTTGTAGTGGTTTGAAACGCGCGTGATCATCCCGTCCGCGATCTGGAAAAATGCGCCGACCCGCAGCCGGTAGGTCTGGCCACTGGCAGGCGGGAGTCCCTCGTCGCTGGCGATATATTTGCCCTCGAGCATGAATTCGGCCGAAGCCCGCGCGCCGTCCGGACTCGCCATCACCACCGGATCGATCACCGTTTCGCGGTAGCAGCGGTTCATATGCGCGAGAAACTCGTCAAAGGCCTGCCTGCCGTGGCGCGGTTTGCCCTGGCTCGGCTCGTGCAGCACCTCGTGCGACAGCAAGGACAGCATGGCCGCAACGTCCTGCCGGTTGAACGCGGCATAGTAGGCTTCGATCAGGGCAATGGTCGGCGCGCTCATCGGCTCAGGCATTCAGCCGCTCGGCGTGCCAGGCCAGATGCTCGGCCATGAAGCTGGAAATGAAGTAGTAGGAGTGGTCATAGCCCTGCTGCATGCGGATCGTCACGGGCTGCCCGGCCCG
>JBIPOX010000269.1:0-3126 GCA_044378785.1 Novosphingobium sp. | reverse complement strand
ATCGACGCCTGCCGCATCGGCAGCCTGGGCAGTGGCGAGCATGTGACCCCAGCCGCCGGGATCGTCCGCTGCGAAACTGGGCAGGTTCATGCACAGCTGGGGCACGGTCTGGTTTGCCATGGTGGTCTTGTCTCCCCTCGCCGGCCAGTGGCCGGGCCTTTGTCGTATGGACACGTCCAATATACCGGTTGCAGGATCGTGCAAGCGGACGAATGATCGGCGAGAAGCGTCAGCGGCCTTGGTTGATTGCGTTACCAATTTTTGGTATCGGCTGCTCATGGCCAAGAACACTTCGATTGCGCTCGGCGCACCCTTCATCGAATTCGCGCGCCGCAAGGTGGAGTCAGGCGAATTCGCCTCGACCAGCGAGGTCGTGCGCGAGGCGATGCGGCGCCTTATCGAGGATGAGCAGCGGCGCGAAGCGCTTGACCGCGCGCTGCAAGAAGGTCTGGACAGCGGCCCTGCGGAGGCTTTCGATTTTGACGCATTCCTCGCCGAAAAGCGGGCGAACTATAAAGGCGCTGCGTGAAAGCCTTGCGCCTGCTGCCCTCGGCGCAGCGCGATCTCGATGCGATCTGGAACTATACAGCCGCAGCATGGGGTATCGAACAGGCCGAAACCTATATTGCCGCGCTGCGCTGGGACATGGAGCGACTTTGCGAATATCCCCAACTTGGGCCGCCGCACCGTTCGCGCGTGGCAGAGTTTCGAAAGTTGCCCAGCGGGCATCATTTGATCTTTTACCTCGTTCGGGATCAAACGGTGGAAGTTGCGCGCATCCTGCATGAGCGGATGGATTTGACGCGGCAGTTGGGGAAGTGAAGCGGTGTTGATCATGCCATCACGGCAAATGCTCGGTCACTTCAAATTCTTGAACATCGAATGCCGCAATCTCTGACCCAATGTCGCTGTCTGGACCTGAGCCGCGAAAAGCTGCCAGAGCAGCCCGATCTTCCCATCGTTCATATATAACAACGCGGTCCTGATCGACAGGGTCTGCAGCTACGACGAACGCATGGCAGCCTGGTGTCGCTCTCGCCAGAATGACACCCTCTGCGGACTTCTCGACAATGACATCGCGTGTGCCCGGCTTGGCTCTCAGGCTGCCCGCAACGATGATCATATCCGCTCCTTCGTGGCTCGGTTCTCAACCCTCAATAAACCCGCGCCTTCGTTGCTGGCGCGCCGCGCAGCAAGCCTTCCGTGCTCAAATCCTCGTCGATATCTTCCCAATGGATACCATAGCCCGCACCGGCCACGCGCCAATTCAGCCGTTGCTCTTGCGTTGCATCGAACAGGCGGGGATACCACGCCAAGGGAACGGCAATTGTTCGCCCGTCCATCAGATCGACAATCAGCCGGTCCTCGTCAAACCGAACATCGGCCACGCGCTCGTCTGCGGTGCTAGCCAAAGTAGCCATGCCATGCCTCCAGCAAGAGAATCCGGTTTTCGCGGGTCAAAGTCCAACGCCTGGTTGAGATCGCGGGCGTTCAGGCCACGATTGCGCGCCAAAACCACTGGCTCCAGCCAAATTTTGCACTCCGCATTGCCATATTCGATATGGATGTGCGGCGGCTCGCCTGGCTCGTGGCTATAGAAGTGAAAGCGAAAGCCGCCAATCCTCAAGACTGTCGGCATCGCTTCACCTCAATAAACCCGCGCCTTCGGTGCGATGTAATCGATATCATCTGTAAGCGTGTATTCGTGGACCGGGCGGTAGCCGATGGTCACGCCGCCGCCCTTGCCGCCCCAGCCCTCGAACGAAGCGACCGTGTGCTTCATCCATTCGCCATCGTTGCGATCGGGGAAATCCTCGTGCGCGTGCGCGCCACGGCTTTCCTTGCGGTTGTGCGCCGAATGCATCGTCACCATCGACTGCGCGATCAGGTTGTCGAGCTCCATCGTCTCGACCAGGTCGGAGTTCCAGATCAGGCCCCGGTCGGTGACCGAAATGTCCTGCATCCGGGCATAGGTTTTCGCCAGCTTGTCCTTGCCTTCGGCCATCAGCTCGTCGGTGCGGAACACGGCGGCATGCTGGCTCATCGCGCGCTGCATCTCGGCGCGGATTTCCGCCGTGGGCGAGCCGCCGGCAGCGTGCCGGAAATGATCGAGCCGGCCCAATGCCATGTCGGCGCTGTCGGCGGGCAATTCGTCCTGCGCAGCGGCAGGATCAATGGTCTGCTTGAGCCGGTGGCCAGTGGCGCGGCCGAACACGACCAGGTCGATCAGCGAATTCGAACCGAGCCGGTTGGCACCGTGGACCGAAACGCAAGCCGCCTCGCCTACAGCGAACAAGCCAGGCACGACCGCGTCCGGGTTATCGGCGGTCGGATTGATGACCTCGCCCCAGTAGTTACACTGGATACCGCCCATGTTGTAATGCACCGTGGGCACAACCGGCAGCGGCTGGCGAGTGAGGTCGACGCCAGCGAAGATCTTGCCGCTTTCGGTTATGCCGGGAAGCCGCTCGGCCAGCACCTTGGGATCGATGTGATCGAGGTGCAGGAAGATGTGGTCCTTGTCCGGGCCGACGCCCCGGCCCTCGCGGATTTCGAGCGCCATCGAGCGGCTGACGACATCGCGGCTGGCAAGATCCTTGGCGCTGGGGGCATAGCGCTCCATGAACCGCTCGCCCTCGGAGTTGGTGAGATAGCCGCCCTCGCCGCGCGCACCCTCGGTGATGAGCACGCCCGCACCGTAAATGCCGGTCGGGTGGAACTGGACAAATTCCATGTCCTGCAACGGCAGTCCGGCGCGCAGCACCATGCCGCCGCCGTCGCCAGTGCAGGTGTGGGCCGAAGTCGCGGTGTAGTAGCAGCGGCCATAGCCGCCCGTCGCCAGCACCACGGCCTTGGCGCGGAACCGGTGGATCGTGCCATCGTCCATGCACAGCGCGATCACGCCGACACATTTGCCGTCCTTCATGATCAGGTCGATCGCGAAGTATTCGATGAAGAAGTCGGCCGCGTATTTCAGGCTCTGCTGGTAGAGCGCGTGCAGCATCGCATGGCCGGTGCGGTCCGCCGCCGCGCAGGTCCGCTGCACCGGCGGGCCCTCACCCATGTTCTGCATGTGGCCGCCGAACGGGCGCTGGTAGATCGTCCCGTCGGGAGTGCGCGAGAAGG
>JBIPOX010000268.1:0-3128 GCA_044378785.1 Novosphingobium sp. | reverse complement strand
CGTGCGCGCCATGGCCGCGGGCATGGATATCGACGCATTTGCAGGGCGTTTGAGCTTTTTCTTCGGAATAGGCATGAACTTCTTCATGGAGGTCGCCAAGCTGCGCGCCGCGCGCACCTTATGGCACCGGGTAATGGACGGGCTCGGCGCGAAGCAGGAACGCAGCAAGATGCTGCGCACCCATTGCCAGACCTCGGGCGTCTCGCTGCAGGAGCAGGACCCCTACAACAACGTCATCCGCACCACGATCGAGGCGCTCGCGGCGGTGCTAGGCGGAACCCAGTCGCTGCATACCAATGCGCTCGACGAGGCAATCGCGCTGCCAACCGATTTCTCGGCCCGGATCGCGCGCAACACGCAACTTGTCATCCAGGAGGAAAGCGGCGTGTGCAACGTCGTCGATCCGCTGGGCGGCTCCTACTACATCGAGGCGCTGACCCAGCAGCTGGTCGATGATGCCTGGACCTTGATCGAGGAAGTCGACGCGCTTGGCGGCATGACCAAGGCAGTCGCCAGCGGCATGCCAAAAGCCCGGATCGAGGAAGCCGCTGCTGCCAAGCAGGCGCGCATCGACAAGGGCGAGGACGTGATCGTCGGCGTCAACAAGTACCGCAAGGACGAGGAAGAGCTGCTCGATACGCTCGCGGTCGACAATCACGCGGTGCGCGAGGCGCAGGTCGCGCGGATCAACACGATGCGCGCCGCCCGCGACGAGGGTACTTGCAAGGCCGCGCTCGCCGCTCTCACCGAAGGCGCGAAAGGCGGCGGGAACCTGCTGGCGCTGGCGGTCGAAGCGGCCCGTGCCCGCGCGACGCTTGGCGAGATTTCCGATGCGATGGAAGCAGTGTTCGGGCGCTATGACACCCAGCCGGTGCCGGTAAAGGGCATTTACGGCAAGGCCTACGCTGACGACGGTCGCTATGCCCAGGTGATCGAAGGAGTGAATGCAGTGGCTACCCGGCTGGGGCGCTCGCCCAGGCTGCTGGTCGCCAAGATGGGCCAGGACGGGCACGATCGCGGCGCCAACGTGATCGCCTCGGCCTTTAGCGACATGGGCTTTGACGTGACCAGCGGCCCGCTGTTCCAGACGCCGGAGGAAGCCTGCAAGCTGGCGCTCGACAATGGCGTCGATGCGATTGGCGCGTCGAGCCTTGCGGCTGGTCACAAGACCCTGATCCCCGAACTGATCGGCCATCTGCGCGAGGCAGGTCGACCCGACATCAAGGTGGTCGCGGGCGGGGTGATCCCGCCGCAGGACTACGATTTCCTCAAGAAGGCAGGCGTGCAGGGCATCTATGGCCCCGGCTCGAACGTGGTCGAATGCGCGGCGGACATGCTGCGCCTGCTCGGCCACAACATGCCGCCATTGGGGAGCGAGCTGGAAGCGGCGGAATAGTCGGCGATCATCATCCGATTGCCCTGAGCTTGTCGAAGGGCTGTTTTTCACTTCGCTTACTGAACAGGAAAACAGGACGGTGCTTCGACAGGCTCAGCAAAAGCGGTTTTGGTAATGACACTCGGCTTTTCCGTCGAGACCCTGCTTCCCCATGCGCGGGTATCCGGGCCGCTGCGGATGGGCCTGGTGCGTTTGACGCAGAGCCAGTGGCTCGACCCTGCGCCAGACCTCGCACCGCGCGCAGCCGCTTTCGATGCCTGGCCCGATAGCGTCCAGGTCTTGCCCGAAGGCGAGGAGCCATCGCACGAACTTGCGCACATGCTGGGTGCGGCCGATCTCGAAGCAGTGGCGCGCCAGCATTGGGAGGATTTCTGCGTGCTTACGCAGGATGCTCCGCGCGAGCCCTACCGGCTTACCGCTGCTGCGGTCGGCTTCCCGACCGACTGGCGGCTGTCCGAAAAGATCGGCAAGCCGCTCCACGCGGTCCACGAGCCGATCCACGGCTATGCCGAGCAGCTCTCGCAGGGCGTCGACCGTTTCATGGAAAACCTGCGCACTGGCGAGATTTACGGGCGCACCAACATGTTCGTGATGCCTTCGGATGACCTGCGCTACATGCCACTCGATCCGCCCGAGTTGCGATACGCCCATGTTACGGCGCAGAACGCGGGAGACGTGCTGCATGTCCGCTGCGAGCGCGAGACCTTGGTGCGCCTGCCGCGCAGCGGCGCGATTGTCTTTACCATCGGCGTCTATCGCAACGCGCTTGCGGCCTTGAGTGACGAGGCGCTGGCGCGTATCGCCTTGTCGGTGGGTGGTTTCCTTGATGGCGAACATTCCCGCAGGGGCGCTCCGGCCTATGCTGCGGCGCTTGCCACCTATTCGGGTTCGCGCGCTTCGGCGCGGGCCAGCTGAGCAAGAGGGTGCAGTCACAATGAGCCACAAGCTGGAAACGCAGACGGTCCACGCCGGGACCGCCCCCGATCCGACCACCAAGGCGCGGATCACGCCGATCTACCAGACCGCGTCCTACGTGTTCGACGATGCTGCCCATGCTTCGCGGCTTTTCAGCCTGCAGGAATTCGGCAACATCTATACCCGGATCATGAACCCGACCAATGATGCGCTCGAGCAGAAGATCGCAGCGCTCGAAGGCGGGGTTGGCGCCCTTGCCGTGGCATCGGGCCACGCGGCGCAATTCCTGGCGTTCTATACCCTGATGCAGTCCGGTTGTAACATCGTTGCAGCCAAGAAGCTCTATGGCGGCTCGCTCAACCAGCTTGGCCATGCGATCGGCAAGTTTGGCTGGGAAAGCCGCTTCGTCAATGCCGACGATCCCGCGGCGGTTGCTGCTGCCATCGACGACAAGACCCGCTGCGTGTTCATCGAAAGCCTCGCCAATCCGGGCGGAGTGGTTCAGGACATTGCGGCAATCGCCAGGGTCGCGCACGAGGCCGGAGTGCCGCTGATCGTCGACAACACCATGGCAAGCCCCGCCCTGTGCCGACCGTTCGAGCACGGCGCTGATATTGTCGTCCATTCGACCACCAAATTCCTCAACGGCCATGGCAATGCCATTGGCGGGGTGATCGTCGATTCTGGCAAGTTCGACTGGGCGGCGAGCGACAAGTTCCCTAGCCTTTCCGCGCCGAACCCCTGCTATCATGGCGCGGTCTTGACCGATGCGCTCGCGCCGATTGGCCCGATTGCCTTCATCATCGGGTGCCGGGTG
>JBIPOX010000369.1:0-3134 GCA_044378785.1 Novosphingobium sp. | reverse complement strand
CCAAGTCACCCGTTACTGTGCCACCTGACAAGGGTAGATAATTATTGTTATCAATTGAATAATTACCATCACCCGTTTTCTTTAAGAATCCCGCAGTATCAGCTAATGCTTGAATGGCAATTAATTCATTTCCGATGCTGTTAGTTGAAACGGCTGTTATTTGTCCTTTCCCGTTGACAGTAACGACAGGAATTGAACCAGCACCGCCAAACGCACCAACATTACTATTAACTGTTGCCAGAGTTATTGCGCTTGAAACATTAGCTGAACCATCAAAACTAACAGAATAAGTAGCATCCCCCGTCGTTGAAATTGTCCGGGCGTTTGTTAGTTTTAACGCCTCCCCCGCCGTTGCCGAGCTTGATATTTCAACATAAACAGAACCCGACCATCGGTAGGTTTTGTTGTTATCTTCGGTGACATAAATTTTGCCAGTCTCACCCGCAACCGGAAACGCTGCAAGGTTAGCAAAATTCAAGACATCATCAACATAGGATGGCAAAACCGATGCTGAAATTGTGCCAGACGCGGCGTTAACAGCCGTTAAGATTGTATTATTGGAAGTTAATGATTTTGTGAAATTTGCCACCGTTGGATCGGTTTCAACTGTAATCACATTCCTAATTAATTGTCCAACGCCCATCTAAAACCCCCTTATTAGTTCAACGGATGCCCCTTCTGGAATAACGATTGTGATGGCGGGATGTCGCGCGGGTAAGCATGACTCCAAATTCACAATGTCGTTTATTCCATTTGTTGCTGTTTTTGTCAGCCCATTAATTGCTACAGTTCCGGTTAAAACAGTCATATAAACATAACAACTGCCTGAGGGAATAGTTGTTGTCCCTGCTGTTAAAATCCTCCAATCTGCTGTTAAGTTGGTCGTGGGCAACTCAACCGGAATCCTGTTATTAGAAAGACTGGGAATCTTGGCGTTAATCGCCGTTAATGTTGCCTCTTTGGTGAGCGTAGAGATATCATCAAAGCAACTCAATACAGCGTTGTATTTTAATGCAGCTTGATAAGCTGCATTTTCGCTTAATTGCATTTGCTCATCCAAGGCAGTTAAAATGCTGTTTAGATTCGTTCGAGCTTCGGTTGATAGTGTCATGTTTCAAATACTCCTTGAACTAGATGATGATCTTTTGGAGCCAGATTGTTTGGGAATTACAATCGTCTGCTTTTGAGTTGATAGCGTGACTTGATTGTATCCGTTTTTAATTTGAGGCTGAGTTAATTTTAATATTTTTATCAACTCTTGCGATACATAATTTAGATCTCTCATATTATCCAAAAATTAACGTCATCTTCCTTGCTGTTATTCTAATCATAGCATCAAAATCTAGGATAGGTAAACACCCTAGTGAAACATCTTGAGAGATTGATGATACAATACTTCCATTGTAAACATAAGAAACCCCTAACTTAATATTTCCAGACAGAGATCCAGAGGATAAACTTATTGCCATACCAGGGGAGGTAAATAAGCCATTAATATAATTAGTCGGTTCTAAACTTGTCAAACTAAATCCAGTAATGGCAGAAATATTAAAAGATTGAGAGGTTAATCCTGTTGTGATTCCAGAAGGAGAATCCTGTCTATATAAAACGCCATTAATTAAAAGATAGAAACGAATCAAGGAAACATTGAAACCTCCTGATGGATAGGTTATTATGGCTGAAATTCCTTGGCTATTTAGGACTAATTCATTAGCACCCCAAAAAACCTTGGATTCCCCAGTTTTTGTAGAAACAATTGCCAATAGCGCTTCCGATGATTGGGTAGCCTCAATCCCTCGAAAAGTGGCTACACCATCACGACTAAGGGTTATTTTTTGCCCTTCAGTATTGGTTAAAAATCCAGATAAAAACTGTTCAGGTGTGTCCAGAAATTCATAGATTCGAGACTGTGATCCGTGGATCATCCCCCCTGCCATCCTGCCAACTCTCACCCCTACAGCATCTGGCAAAACCCGACCCGTATAATTTTGATCTTTATAGATTAATCCCCCTTGTGGCTGCCTATAAATCAGACCTCCTTCAACCAACACACCTGACTGAATCCCACAGCTAAGAGTAAAGCTCAAAATCGATCCGGGTGCTATCTGAAGTTCCGAAGACTTGAATCCAACCGCTATCTCAACAGCGACAACCCAGTTATAAGGCAAAGGTCTTTGCAGAATAAAAAAGCCTAACTTCGTATCAACAGGAACCCATTCCCCAACACCATCCATATCGTTCCCATCGCCCGTGTCATTTTCGGTGACAAGCTCCCCAGAATCAATATTCACAAAGCCTAGAACCTTAGCAAAAATCCTCCCACTCAACAAATTAGAAACAGGTTCTGACCCATTTAAAAAACAGTTTAAACGGAGTCTTCTACCCACTCCCATTTCCGAGTCATACAGATTTAGGAAAGCTAACCTAATCGGTGATTGATCGGGGTCAAACAATGATCCGCTACCATCGGGAGTGTATGTGGGACGTGGAAAAAATGGATTATTTGCTAAGATTTCAGCATCAATATTCGCTGCTGGTTGATGACAGCCAAAAACTCCAGTAGTCCCTCCGATTGGGAATGCCCCATAATTAGTAGATCCAAGATTCAAAATCCATTTATTCCCTGAATTATCAGCAATAACCTTAACCCCATCAACAGCTTGCGGGGTGTCTAATCTCAGGTAATAAGCACCCAAACTGGTAACAGTTCTTACCTGTCCCTGAATGGCATTTGTTGGTAGTGCCAGAGGGTTTGCTACCGATAACGGAGTGATGGCTAAATCAGTATCTCGGCTCAAAAGAATGTCAGAGAATGTCACTAAAGTTTTGCCGTTTTCTTCCCAATTTTTCCAGATTCCAATAACATGACCATTTGATTTGTCGCTATTGGGTGAAGCAATTAAGAGATAATAAGGGAATAGAGTCCCTCCGGTTCTGTTGGCAGAATTAAACTGGACTCTAATTCGACTCCCGACCGTATAGCTTGCCGGTACGAGTGTTGAACAAAAATTAACCCCCGATTCGTTGAGGGCTTGAATCCCTAAATAGATTGTGCCATTCGTAGTCAAACTTCCCCCCGTTTCAATTGATACAGTAGGGGGAAGACATTGATTCAAATTCCCAGGAAAAATCGT
>JBIPOX010000266.1:0-3146 GCA_044378785.1 Novosphingobium sp. | reverse complement strand
CGATTGCCGTTCATGGCGAGAGGTCACCGCACACGTAGTCGCGCGGGCCTCGCTGCATTCCGGTACACCCCGCCCGGCTGCGGAACGACCGTCTCGGGCAGGTCTCCTGGCTCCCGGATCATCGCTTGCCCCGCCTTCCCGCCGCCTTGCAGCCGCAGTGGCATAAGGGGTTCGCTCCCCGGTCACAGTTGCGGGGGCAGCGCGGGCTTCGGAGCCATGCCCCTCACCCGCTTCCCTCTTCGGTCCCGAAGGACAACCCGTGACGTGACGTGGGCAATAGAGCGCAAGTGCAGAATCTGCAAGGCGGCACCGGTAAGCGGATTAACCATCGCACTTAACCCGAACTGCGCGCCTTCATGCTATCGCGCGGCACTGTACCGTGACGGGACGAGCCGTTCTGCGCGGCTGCAGTCCGCCCGCCGCCGGGTTACGCGCAAGGCGCGTAGCCCAGACCAGGAACGAGATGACCCCGACTATCGCGACATTGCGACACCACCCGACCCGCGCCGCCCGCGAGCTGGCGCGGCGCGCGGAACGCAAGGCGGCGCTGCGCGGCTGGCTGCGTTCGCGGCAGGGCGCGGTAGTGCTAGGACTGGGCGCGATTGCCCTGCCCGCCTTTGCCGCGACCACTGGTGACTGGGACCGGTTCGAGATCGGCGCGGCAGGCGATGAAGGCCTTCGGATCGCACCAATGCCGTTCGAGAAAGGCGGCAGCAGCTTTCCCGGCTCGGCTTTCTATTACCTAGACATGAGCCCCGAACCCGAACCGCGCTTTGGCGAGGGCATCCGGTCGGACGCCGACGTGCCGGCCCTCCCCGGCGAGGAAGACCCCGGCCCGGCAGCCTCGGCGATGCGGCTCGATCACAGCGGCATTGACCGCACCCGCGCAGTCGATTGCCTGACCGCGGCGGTCTATTACGAAGCGCGCAGCGAGCCTGACACCGGGCAACGCGCAGTGGCGCAGGTCGTTCTCAACCGGGTGGCGCATCCGTCCTATCCCAACACCGTATGCGGCGTTGTCTATCAGGGATCGCAGCGCAAGACCGGCTGCCAGTTCACCTTCACCTGCGACGGTTCGCTGGCAAAGCGGCCCAATCCGATGTTCTGGGAACGCGCGCGCCACGTCGCGCTCGCCGCGCTGGGCGGGTATGTCCACCGTCCCGCCGGGCTGGCCACGCACTACCATACGGTGCAGATCTATCCCTATTGGGCACCGAGCCTCGACTACCTCGGTACGATCGGCGCGCACCGGTTCTACAATTTCAAGGGCAAGGCAGGCAGCCGGGCGACCTTCCGCTTCGCCTATTCCGGCGGTGAGCCCGACGCGGTCAGCCTGAAAAGCTCGGCGCTGGCCCGCGAGAGCAGCACCGCGCTCGATCCGGTGGCCTTGCAGAAAGCTTATGACGATGGCCTGCGCCAGGCACAGAGCGCTGCTTCGAGCCTGGGCGTGAATCACCAGCCCACCCCCCGCGCCGACCTATACCCATGAATTGCAGCAACGCGGCGGCGATGCGCTCTATCGCGGCGAGAAGCTGCCGGAAAGCTCGGGCATCAAGGAAGAGTACCGCAACAGCGGGCGCTGGATCACCAAGCCAGGCAGCTAACGGTCTGCCGTAGTTTATGTGGTAAGCCTTTGGCAACCACAGCTTCTCATCAATCCTTCGAACCCTGCTGCTAGTGACGCGATCACACAAGGATCACGGGGAATATCGCATTATGTCCATACGTTTCGTTCCGTCCCGCCATGGCTATGTCTCGATCTGCATGGTTGTCTGGAACGGAGGCAAGGCGATGACCCTCAATGCCGCGAACGACAATGCCCCGCTCGCCGATAATGATGGTGCGCCGCTTGGCCGGATGTTCGGCCATTTCGGGCAATACGGGAAGGGAGCAGCGCAGGCCGCAGGCGACTATGCCCTCGCTGCCCATGCATCGGGAGACATGGCCGGCTTTTCCCGCTGGATGTCGGTTTGCCGGGTGCTCGATCGCCGCATGGCGCGCGCCTTGGCCGACAGGGTCGCCTGCGACGTGTGACCCGGTAAATGCGGTGTAGATCCGGACAATTACCGGCACTTGTTGCTATTGCGAACTATTATTGATAATACTTTCGTCGTAATGGGGAAAAGCCCGCTTTTCGCGGTTGCAATGCCATGCGCGCGCGCCTAGGGCACTGGCGTTCGAAGGGCGACCCGGTCTCGGGGGGTAAGCGGAGCGCCGGTCGTTCGCCACACCTGATGCCCCCGACCTGATGACCCCCGCGACCTGAAGGAACCAAGCGTAGATGGCTCGCAAGAAGATTGCCCTGATCGGTGCCGGCATGATCGGCGGCACCCTGGCCCACCTCGCGGCGCAGAAGGAGCTTGGCGATATCGTTCTGTTCGATATCGTCGATGGCATCCCCCAGGGCAAGGCGCTCGACCTGTCGCAGTGCGGCCCGGTCGAAGGCTTCGACGTCAATCTCAAGGGCACCTCGAGCTACAAGGACATTAAGGGCGCGGACGTGTGCATCGTCACTGCCGGCATTGCTCGCAAGCCGGGGATGAGCCGCGACGACCTGCTCGGCATCAACCTGAAGGTGATGAAGGCGGTCGGCGAAGGCATCAAGAAGCACGCGCCAAAGGCTTTCGTGATCTGCATCACCAACCCGCTCGACGCGATGGTGTGGGCGCTGCAGAAGGCCTGCGGCCTCCCCACCAATAAAGTCGTCGGCATGGCCGGCGTGCTCGACTCCGCCCGCTTCCGCTGGTTCCTGGCAGAAGAGTTCAACGTTTCTGTTGAAGACGTCACCGCCTTCGTGCTGGGTGGCCACGGCGACGATATGGTCCCGTCTGTTCGCTACTCGACGGTCGCCGGCGTCCCGCTGCCTGATCTGGTCAAGATGGGCTGGACGACCCAGGAAAAGATCGACGCCATCGTCAAGCGCACGCGCGGCGGCGGCGGTGAAATCGTCAACCTGCTCAAGACCGGTTCGGCGTTCTACGCCCCCGCGTCGTCGGCCATCGCCATGGCGGAAAGCTATCTGCGCGACAAGCGCCGTGTCCTGCCGTGCGCCGCTTATCTCGATGGCGAATACGGTGTGAAGGGCATGTACGTCGGCGTGCCGGTGATCCTGGGCGCAAACGGCGTCGAGAAGATCGTCGAAGTGA
>JBIPOX010000015.1:0-10886 GCA_044378785.1 Novosphingobium sp. | reverse complement strand
TGCGGACCATGGTGATCGGAAAGCAGTCGTACATGGCGGCAACGTCGATCTCGTCGCGGCTCACGCCCGAATTGCCGAAGGCAATCTCGCTGGCCTTGCGCACCGACTGGCCGTGATCGTTGATCCAGTCATTGGTGAACGACATGTAGAAATCGGTGTAGATGCCCTCGCCGCCGCCCAGCACCCAGACTGGCGCCTTGCGGCAATTCCGGGCAACTTCCGCCGATGCGATCAGCACCGCATAGCCGCCATCGTTGTCGAGCGAGCAATCAAGCCGGTGCAACGGCGAGCTAATCATCGGCGAATCGATCACGTCCTGCACGGTGATCTCGCCGCGCTCGCCCATAATCGAGGCCGGATTGAGCGTCGCGTGATAGCGCGCAGTCACTGCATATTCGGCCAGATTCTCGTAAGGCGCGTTGAACTGGTCCATGTAGCGGCGCGTCCACAGCGCGTACCATGCCGACATATAGGCACCGTGGATGTTGAAATCCCAGTCGGGCACGCGCGGTGCTCGGCGCACCACCGGCGCGGTTTCCTGCGCGGCGCGCTGCTTCGAGGGGCCGGCGCGCATCCCGGCATTGCCGAAATAGATGCACACCACATTGGTCAGCCCCGCCGCGATCGCCGCCGCCGCCTTGGTCACCAGCGCGCCTGCGATGCCATGCGAGGTATAGGTCATCGGGCGGCCACCGAGCTGCTCGACCCACATCTGCTGTCCGGTGAGGCTGGCGTCATACATCATCGAGGACAGGCCATCGATGTCGCTGTGTTTGAGGCCGGCATCGTCAAGCGCGCCCTGGATCGCCTCGAGCGCCAGCGTCCACGGCGTGCCTTCGAGCATGCGCGCCTGCTTCGTATTATAGACGCCGACGATTGCCGCCTTGCGTTGCGGGAATCCCATAAGGGCCACTCCTGTCTGCGCCCGACCGCGGGGGGCCGGACATTTCACTTAACTCAATAGAGCGCGTGCCCCGCTAGCAGAACAGGCCGTGGCGGCACAATAACTCAATTGTCCGGTTGCGAGCCGCCAAGCAGCGCCGGTGCGACAATCTCGCGCGCACCGGGATGCGAGACGGCGCGCGACTGCCGCACCTCGCCCATTGCGCGCTTGCGCCATTCGGCTAATCTCCCGCCTCAAGGCTCAGGCATCCCCGGGAGAGGACATAGCATGATTATCGGCAAACCCGCGCTCATCATCCACGAAATGCAGAAATTCGTGGTCGATCCGCAATATGCGGGCTTTCCCGCGCTGGCCCAGCAAGTCACCGATCGCGGCATCGCAAAGAAGATCGCGGCGCTCGCCACGGCTTTCCGCAAGGCAGGCGCACCGGTCTTCCACACCCCGGCGCGCGGCCGTCCCGATCGCGCCGATGTGAAGATCAACACCCTGATCGCCAAGATCTCGATGAAGGGCACGCCGATGCCCGCTGACCACCCGGCGCAGGCCTATGTTGAGGGTTGCGAGTTTCACGAGGGCGACTTCGAGATTGCGCGCTCCTCGGGCATGACCGCGATGGTCGGCACCCAGCTCGACACGCTGATGCGGCGCATGGACATCGAGACCGTCGTGGTCACCGGGGTGTCAGTCAATGTCGGCGTCGCTGGCAATGTCATGGTCGCCTCCGAGCTGGGCTATCATGTGCTGGTGCCGGACGATTGCGTCGCCGCTTCCGACTGGGAAACCCACCGCGCCATTGTCGACAACCAGATGCGCATGATCGCACGCGTGGTGCAGAGCGAGGACGTCCTCGCCCAGCTCGCGGGCTGATTGCCCCGCAGGCACGCATCGCCTAGCCAGCGGGGATGCAGCTTCGCGATCTGCTGATTCTTGGCGCGCCCTATCGCGCGCAGCTGGTCTGGCTGGCATTGCTGTCGCTTGTCGGGTCGCTGGTTACCCTGGCCATCCCGGCGCTTGGCGCGCGGCTGCTCGGCGGGTTTCTCGGCGAACAGGGACCATTGACTGGCCAGATCGGAGCGCTGCTCGCAGCGGCGATTGTCGCCACGACGCTGGTCACGTTCGCAACGACGCTGTTTTCGGGCAACACTTCGGCGCGGTTGCTCGCTGACCTGCGCCGACATGTCTATCGCCATGTCCAGGCGCTGCCGCTCGACTATCACGACAACCATCGCCAGGGCGACACGCTGGCGCTGATGACCTACGAGGTCGGCAACCTCAGCCAGTTTCTCACCGCGACCCTGACCAGCGTGCCCTCGCGCCTGCTGACCGCGGGCGGGGCAGCGATCATCCTGTTGACGATCGATCCGCTGCTGGCCGCGATTGTCCCCTTGGCAGTGCCGGCCTTTTACCTGGTTCTCAAGCTGATCGGGCGCAGGCTGCGGGGCCTTGCCCAGTCGATCCAGGAAGCCGAGGCCTAGGTTTTCGCCGTGGCTGAGGAAAACCTCGAGATGCTTCCTGCGATCAAGTCCTTTGCGCGCGAGGAGATCGAGGCGCAGCGCTATGGCGACGCCGTCGACCGGGCGCTGGCGCTGCACTTGCGCGAGAACCGCATCGAGGCCGCGCTCGAACCGGCGATCAGCCTGGTCGCGGCTGTCGCGGCCATCGCCCTGTTGCTGGTGGCCGGAGCGAATGTCCGTTCGGGGGAGATGAGCGCTACCGAGCTGTTCGGCTTCCTGTTTTACGCCGCGCTGCTGACTCGCCCGGTCGGCGCGCTCGCCAGCACCTATGGCCAGTTCCAGAACGCACGCGGCACCCTGGCGCGGCTGCATGGCGTGCTCGAACGACCCGCCGAGCCCGGTTATGCGGCAGGCCAGGTGCTTGGCCGGGCGCGCGGCGAGATCGCCTTTGCCGCAGTAAGCTTTGCCTACCCCGACCGCGAGCGAGTGCTCGACGCAGTCGACCTGACCATTCCGGCCGGACAGACAATAGCTCTCGTGGGTGAAAACGGCGCTGGCAAGACCACCCTGATCAATCTCCTGCTGCGGTTTTACGAGCCTGCGGCAGGGCGGATCCTGCTCGACGGGCACGACATTCGCGAAGTCCAGCTCCAGTCACTGCGCGACCAGTTCGGCCTCGTCCCGCAACGTCCCTTGCTGTTCAACGGCACGATCCGGGCCAACATCGCGTTCGGCGAGGAAGGTGCGAGCGATGAGGCCATCGCACAGGCAGCCCGGCTCGCTCAGGCCGACGCATTCATTTCCGGCCTGCCCGAGGGCTACCAAACCCGGATCGGCGACCACGGCGTCAAGCTGTCGGGCGGTCAGCGGCAGCGCATCGCGCTAGCCCGTGCCTTGCTCAAGAACCCGCCGATCCTGGTCTTCGACGAGGCCACCTCCATGTTCGACCGCGACGGTGAGAGCGCCTTCATCGCCTCGTGCGAAAGCGCGCTCAAGGGCCGCACGGTCATCCTCATCACCCACCGGCCAGCCAGCCTCGCGCTGGCCGACCGGCTGGTCCGGGTGGAGGGCGGCAAGGCGAGCGAAGTGGAAGCCTATTTGCCGTAGTATTCGCGGAACCAGGCGACAAACTGCGCAATGCCCTCGCGATAGTCGGTCTGTGGGCGATAGCCGGTCAGGCGCTGCAACAGGCTGGCATCGGCCCAGGTCGCGGGCACATCGCCCATCTGCATCGGCATGTAATTGCGCACCGCAGCCATACCCAGGCTCGCCTCGATCGCCCCGACGAAATCGAGCAAGCGCACCTTGTCCGAATTGCCGATATTGACGACGCGAAAGGGCCCGGCAGGCGAGAGGCTGTCGCCCGGCTCGATCGCTTCGGCGCTTTCCACCCGAACCGGCGGCGCATCGATCAGCAGGCGGATGCCGCGCACCAGATCGGTGACATAGGTGAAATCGCGGTACATCTCGCCATTGTTGTAGACGTCGATCGGCCGACCATCGAGGATCGCCTCGACGAATTTGTAGAGCGCCATATCGGGCCTTCCCCACGGCCCGTAGACCGTGAAAAACCGGAACATCGTCACTGGCAAGCCCCACAAGTGGGCATAGGAATGGCCCATGCTCTCGGTCGCCTTCTTGGTCGCGGCATAGATGGTGAGCTGGGTGTCTGCCTTTTCGGTCTCGGTGAAAGGCATGTCCTCGTTGGCACCATAGACCGATGACGTCGAGGCCATCAGCAAGTGCTCAACCGCAAGCTTGCGCGCCACTTCCATCACGTTGAAGGTGCCCACGACATTGCTGTCGATATAGGCGCGCGGATTCTCGAGGCTGTAGCGAACCCCCGCTTGCGCCGCGAGGTGGACGATGACCGAGGGCTGGAATGCCTCAGCCACCCGCCACAGCGTCTCGTCATCTTCCAGTTGCGCCTCGTGCGCGGAAAACCGCGGGTTTTGCAGCAGCATCTGGTGACGGCGGCGCTTGAGCGTGACATCGTAATAGTCGCTCATGCCGTCGTAGCCGCAGACCTCGAAGCCCTCGTCCAGCAGCAATTGCGCCAGATGGTAGCCAATGAAGCCGGCCGTGCCGGTGATGAAAACGCGCCGGGCACTGGTCACGCTGTGTCCCCCTGATTGACCCGCACCCTATTAGCGCAAGTTCGTCAACGGTACGTATACCTTACCGCGAAGCCGACTGGCGAGGAAACCCCAAGCCGATGTTCGATCGCCTCGTCGTTACCCGAGCCGAGGGGTTGTGCGCTTCACTCTCATCTGTCCTTCCGGCGATGCGCTCGATAGGATTTGAGCACTGCCTCCATCCGCGCCAGCGCCTCGCGGCGGGCCGAAGCGCTTTCGATCTCGCGCAGCTCACGCTTCAGCCGGGTAGCGAAATCGGCGTAGTCATTCTGCCAGTCGCGGTTCACCGCTTCGTGCAATTCGGGCTTGCCGGTCCTGGTGCGCCGCGCCGGACTGGCCGCAGCGAGCGCATAGCTCTCGCCGATCTGCGGCACGACAATCGAATTTGCCGCGCCGCTGCTCTGGACGAGGCGGCGCAGCACCTCGGTCGATCCGGGCTCGCCGTGGCTGAGGAACAGGCTGCCTGCGATCGGCGCGCGCGCCTCGATCCAGCGGATCAGGTCGGTCTGGTCGGCATGCGCCGAATAGCTATCAATGCTGCGGATCTGCGCCTTGACTGCAATGTCGCGCCCCGAGATGCGCACCCGCTGCGCGCCATCGAGGATGGTGCGGCCGAGCGATCCCGAGGCCTGAAAGCCGACAAACAGCACGCTTGATTGCCGGCGCGGCAGATTGTGCCGCAAGTGGTGACGGATGCGCCCGGCCTCGCACATGCCCGATGCGGCGAGGATGATCGCGCCCGTCATCTGGTTGAGGCTCTGCGATTCCTCGACACTGGCGACATAGTGGAAGGCGGGATGGCGGAACACCTCGCCGCTGCCCATGTCTTCTAACTCGCGGGCGTGCTTTGCAAAGACCTCGGTCGCCCGGCTGGCGAGCGGCGAATCGATGAAAACGCGTGCATGCGGCAGACGCCCGGAGTTGATCAGCCGGGCAATGTCGAGCAGCAGCTCCTGCGTGCGTTCGAGCGCGAAGACGGGGATCACCAGATTGCCGCCCCGGGTCAGCGCCGCCTTGATTTCCGCTTCGAGCAGGGTGCGGCGCTGGTCGATCGTGATATGTTCGCGCGGACGGTCGCCATAGGTGCTCTCGCAAACCACGTGATCGAACCCGGCGGGGGCTTCCGGATCGGGGTGGAAGGCCTTGTTATCCGGACCGAGATCGCCCGACAGCAAGAGCCGCGCGCCGCCCAGTTCAAGTTCGACCGAGGCTGAGCCAAGGATGTGGCCCGCGTTCCAGAACCGCGCGCGGAACCCCAGCGCTGGCTCGAACCATTCGCGGAATGGCTCGGTCTGCGCCTGCTCATAGGCGGCAAGGGCATCAGCTTCGGTATAAAGCGGCTCGATCTGCGGCTCATCGGCCCGGTCGGCGCGGCTATTGCGCCGCTCCGCCTCGTATTCCTGTATGCGCCCAGCGTCGGGCAGCATGTGATAGAGCAGGTCGCGCGTCGCCCCGGTGCAATGGATCGCGCCCTTGTATCCCGCCGCGACCAGCCGGGGCAGCAAGCCGGAATGGTCGATATGGGCATGGGTGAGAATTACCGCCGACACGCGATGGACGTCGAACGGCAAGGCCTGGTGGTTCAGCGTCTCGAGCGTGCGGGTGCCCTGGAACAGGCCGCAATCGACCAATATGCGCGTCTCGCCGAGCGCCAATTCCATGCACGATCCAGTGACGGTGCCCGCCGCGCCGTGGAAGGTAATGCTGGTCTCGTCGGTCATGTCACACTCCCCAGCTCACCAGCCGCTGGTTCAGCCAATCGACCGAGCGCCGGATGGCCGAGGCATAGCCTTCCGCCTCGATCGCTGGGCCGAGCACCTCGATCTCGAACATGCCGGTGTAGCCCGCATCGATCAGCCGCGCGATCAGCCATTCGAGCGGCATCGACCCGTCGCCAGGAACCCGGCGGTGGTTGCGCAAGGGCTCGCCGACAAGGAAATCGCTGACCTGCGCAATCGTGATCAGATCGAGATTTTCGGCGAACAGGCGGGGCAGATCCGGCTCATACCAGCAGTTCTGCAGTTCGAGGCAAATGCCCAGCCCCGTCTCGCGGCACAGGTGCGCCGCACCGGCCAGGGTATGGACGAAGCCGATCTCGCGCGAAGAGACCGAATTGTGCTCGATCGACAGGGTGACACCCTTGTCGCGGGCATAGGCCAGGGTTGCGGGAATGCAGCGCGCGAAGGCTGCGAAAGCCTCGTCGGTCGCCATCCGGTGCGGCGTCGGCCCGGTCAGGAAATACATCGACCTGGCCCCCGCCGCGAGCGTCATGTCGATGGCCGGGGCGAGCGCGGCAAGGGTCTGCTCCTCGCTGTCGACAAGGCTGCCAGCGCCTGCGGCAAGGGCAGTGATCGTCAGGCCCGACGCAGCGATAGCGGCCAGCGCCTCGTCGCTGCGTTCGGCCAGCTTGGTGGTCGGCACGCCCATCGCCGTAATGCCCTCCTGCTTGAGGAAAGCGATGTCCTCCTCGACTGACCAGCTCCAGCTCGAGATCGTGGTCACCGAAATGCGCGGGTGGACGGGGCTGGAGGTCATGCGGCGGCGCTCCTCTCGCGGCTCAGCAGAGGTGGCCGAAGCGGTCGGTGTAGAAGGCAAAGTCGGCGTGGATCTGCTCAGCAGTGAAGCCGACATCCTCAAGCGCGTGGCGATGCTCGCCATGCGCCCCGGAGTGGTTCTGGGCATGCCAGTCGTGCACCTTGCGCTCGAAATCGGCAGTGAAAGGCAGGCCCAGCTGCTCGTGAATCGCGCGCAGCGTGCCGAAGGCGTCAGCGCTCAACGCCTTTTGCGAGACATCGACAAAATAGCTCTCGCCAAGCCTCTCGCGCGCGGCGACCGCAGTTTTCATCCCTTCAAGCAGGTGCTGGTGGATGTCGCGGGCAATCCGCTCGCGCCCGTAGGTCTCGACCGAACCGGGCGGATAATGCGTCGTCGCGAAGCTGAAATAGGACGACAGCGTCTTCGCCGGATCGCGATGGGTGAAGATAAAGCGCGCATCGGAATAGATCGCGACGATATCCTCCATGTGAAACTTGTAGTGCGGTGCCTTGAGGATCCACAGGTTGGGCGGCCGCGAGGTTTGCAGCAGCTGCAGCACGCGCTTGTGAAAGGCATAGGCCGGGCGCATGTCGGCCGCGCGCCACCACGCGCGATAGCTTGGCACTGGCAGGATGGTGTTCTGACCGGCGAACGCCATGCCGAGCACGTCGTGATCCTCCTCGGTGGCGTCGGTCTCCCAGATGTGCATCGCCATCTGCTCGGGGTTCTGGGCGATCATCGTCGAAATCCGTTCGATCGATGCGAGCCGGCGCGGATCGTCGTGCTCGGTAGCAAGCACTGGCGGCGGCAGCGGGTTTGCCTGCTCCCAACTGCGCAACGGCCGCAGCTGGGCATCGAGCGAGAGGAGATTGCCGGTCGCGGTAGTGCCAGTGCGCGGCAGACCGGTTACCAGGATCGGGCCGCGTACCGGGGCCTGGCTCGCCTCGAGATTGGCGGCGTGCCATGCCTCGATCTGCAAGCGGGTCTCCAGCCGGTAGAGCAGCAGGGCAATCACGCCATCGCGCTGCGCTCCCGCGAGCAGCGATTCGTCGCGCAGGCTGGCGAGCAAGGCATCAAGCCCCACGACGAAGTGCTCGCCGCCAAAATCGGACAGCCCGGTGCGCTGGCGCGCCAGGTCAATCAGCTCGCCCGATCCGGGCCAATAGTCGTAATTCAGCGCTGGCTGGTTGGCCAATTACCGATCCTTTCCCAGTTTTGTTTTGCTGTTAGGGCACATGCCATACGCCGATTGCAGGTCAAGGCAAGCAAGCCGCTTGCCAGCAGCGGCAGCCTGATCGAAGATGCCGGTCAGGCCGGACTCGATCCGGCAGCAGTCCAGCCCCGAGGATGCCAAGGCGATGAACCAGCACAGTGAAACCAGCACTCCGGTCGCAGGCCCGATCCTGACCAAGCCCGAGCAATTCGCGATCGAAGCCAAGGCCTTGCAAATCTACGCCAGCGAGCAGGTCCAGGCCGAACTTGCTGCCGCGCAGGCGCAGTTCGGTGCCAGCCCGCTCGCCCGGACCGAGAGCGGCAGCTCGACCCTGGAGCGCCAGACCATCGCGCTCGCATTCCAGGCCGCGCTTTATGCCGCCAACTACGACACATCGCGCCCCTTCATCCTGTGGTCGACCAATGCCGGGCACTGTCTCAACGGGCTGGAGGTGCCCTCGACCGGCTATGGGCTCGACAGCCCCGACAATGTCTATCGCCACGCCACGCTCGACGGGTCGTCGCGCTATGCGATCCGCGGCACGCGCCACGGCAAGGGGCCTGCGCAGCAGACCTTCGTCATCTACCGCTCGATCCCCGGCATGAGCGAGACAATGGACGCGGCCGGCCACATGATCGAGATCGCCGGGATCAGGAGCGAAGTGATCGAGACCGACGCGCAGGGCAATTTCACTGTGACCATCGACGCCGAGCCGGCCAATGGCAGGGCCAACCACCTCCAGGTCGAGCGCGACTTGCCGGGCCTGCACCTGATGATCCGCGATTCGCTGGCCGACTGGGACAGCGAGCTGCCGATCGAGCTGACCATCGAACGGATCGATGGCAAACCGGCCGCCCCGCCGCCCGACGAAGCCGCGATGATCGAGCATGCCGCGCGGATCATCCGCACCTATTGTCCCTACTGGCTCAACTGGTACGAGACCTACGTCGAGGCCAAGCCGCTCAACCAGGTGGTCCCGCCGTGGAAGCGGATCACTGGCTGGGGCATGACCCAGCAGGGCCGCTTCGCTCTCGAACAGGACGAGGCCTGGGTGCTGACGCTCGACCCGCTCGGCGCGGCATTCTTCGATTTCCAGATCGCCGACCCGTGGGCCAAGGCCGTCGAATATGTCGAGCGGACTGGCAGCTTCAACGCGAGCCAGGCCTGGGCGAACCCGGACGGCACCCTGACGCTGGTCGCCTGCCCGAGCGATCCGGGAGTGCACAACTGGCTCGATACCAGCGGGCTGCTCTCGGGCTCTTTCCAGGTGCGCTGGCAAGGCCTGCCCGACAGCGTCACCTCCGGTGAGCAAGCCGTGCGCAAGGTCGAGGTAGTCAAGCTGGCCCGGCTCACATCTAACCTGCCAGCCGGAACCCGCATGCTCGATGCACAGGGCCGCGCCGCGCAGCTTGCCGCACGCAAGGCGAGCTACGAAAACCGCCTGCGCTAGGCATCAAACCAACCAGACAGGGAGTGCCGAGGATGTCCGCAATCGACCCGCAACTGGGCGACCGCATCGCGATCCGCGAATTGTCCGACCGTTACACCATGGCGGTAACCTGCCGCGACTGGGCCGCGGTGGCGGCATGTTTTCACGAACACGCGGACTGGGCAGTGCCTGGCGTCGGCCTCGCCTTTGAGGGGCGCGAGGCGATCGCCGCCGGGATTGCCGCTGCCGTCTCGCCCAATGCCTTCCACATGCTGATGCCGCACGCGCTGGTCATCGACACGCTCGAGCCGGACCGTGCCACTGCCCGCAGCATCCTGCACGAGGTGTTCCAGCTGCCCGGCGGCGAGCAGCAGGGCGCACATGTGCTTGGCCTCTACAACGACGTCATCACCCGGCGCGACGGCGTGTGGCGATACCAGTCGCGCCGCTTCGACATTCACCTGATGAACACCTCGGGCTTTCCAGGCGAGGTCATGGTCGATTACGCTGCGCTCGCCGCAAGCTGACCAGCGCGAGAGTGACACAAGTGACAGATGTCCGCAGCGCTGTCCGGGTGTCGGGAGGCGCGGAATTGCGCGGGTTTCGAGCCTCAAGGTGACAGCTTGAGCGAATAGCGCGCTTCCCGGTGCGCGGTTGTTGCGCGGGTTGGGCGTGGTGGGGCGAGATGGCAAGTGGGTCAAGTAACTCAAAGCGTGTCCTGAGCTTGGTCGAAGAGATTGCGGCCAACATATCGCACGGCCGCCATGTAGGACAGCTCGCTTCCGTCTGTCGCCTTTCGGTCTATCGCTTGACCGGTCCAAGGCGAGGTGGAGAGTTACTTCACTCTCGATGCAATCGCAGTGCAATAAGGGTGCAAAGGCGAGGAATCGGTGTGGAATCCCGGTGGAATTGGGGTGCCGCCCATTGCACTCCTTGCACCAATTTGCTGCGCCTTTTCGCGGGGTAAGAGGGTTTCGCGCAGAGGCGCGGAGGCCAAGGGGAGGTGCGGAGAACGCGCTCCCTTCGTCATCCCGGCGCAGGCCGGGATCCAGCTACTCAGTCGCTGTTATTCAATTTGTCTGAGAAATTCACCGCTTGCATTGTCGTAGCAAAAAAGCGGAGTGTCCTTGGCGTAGGCAAATCCTACCGTAGCGTAAAATTTTACGCAAGACGCACTACTTGCATAGACTAAAATCGCCCTTAGGTTTTTTCCTGA
>JBIPOX010000264.1:0-3174 GCA_044378785.1 Novosphingobium sp. | reverse complement strand
CTCGGTCGAATGTCTCGGTGCCGGCTGCATCCGTACCCCGCTCAAGAACCAGCGCAAAACCTTCTTCGGCGTGTCGGGAATCAACAATGCCGAGCTTGAAGCCCACATCGCCAAGCTGCGCATCGATGGCGTGATCAGCGACAACCTGCGCTGGTCATCGACCGTTCTCTATGGCGACTATGACAAGTACTACACCAACGTCTACGCCAACAGCTTCGTGCGCCGGTCCGACAATACGGTCGAACTCGACGGCTACCGTGACGATACCGAGCGGCAGAACTTCATCGCCCAGAGCAACCTCGTCTGGGATGTTTCGCTGGGCGGGCTCGCCAACAAGATCTTGTTCGGGGTCGAATATGGCCATCAGGAAACCGCCAATTCGCGCAATATCGCGACGACCAAGCCGCGCGTGAATGCGGCAGGCTTTGCGCCGCCTGCCTTTGTCTTCCCGTTCCCCACCAGCAACCGCAACACGCTTTCCGATGTGCGGTTCTTCTCTGCCTACCTGCAGAACCAGATCAGCCTGGGCGACCATGTCGATCTGGTCGGCGGCCTTCGCTACGATCACTTCAAGATCGAGGGTCGCGACCTTTTTGCGGCAAGGTCGTTCGCGCGCACCGACGACAAGGTTTCGCCGCGCATCGGCGTCATCGTCAAGCCGAGCGCTGCGCTCAACCTCTATGCCAGCTACAGCCGCTCGTTCCTGCCGCGCTCGGGCGACCAGTTCATCAGCCTTAACCCCACCACCCAGAACCTGGCACCCGAGAAATTCACCAATTACGAGATCGGTGCCAAGTGGGACCCGCGTCAAGGTCTGAGTCTGACCGCGGCGCTGTACCAGCTCGCTCGTACCAACACGACTACCCCCGATCCGAACAATCCGACCGTGACGATCCTGGCCGGCAAGACCCGCACGCGCGGTGCCGAGATCGGCCTGATTGGCAAGATCGCGACGCACTGGCAGGTGAGCGGCGGCTACACCTGGCAGGACGCGCATCTCGATGGCAGGGACAGCGTCCGCCTCGCGCAGGTACCGCGTCACCAATTCGCGCTGTGGAACCGCTACGATTTCAATCGCACGGTTGGTGCGGGCCTGGGGGTGATCCACCAGAGCGCGCAATGGGCGGCGCTGCACAATCCCGGCGTCAGCAACGCGACCCGCCTGCCCGCCTTTACGCGCCTCGACGCGGCGTTGTTCATCCAGGCGGCGGACAACGTCGAATTGCAGGTCAATGTCGAGAACCTGCTCGACAAGAGCTATTTTTCCGACGCGCACAACAACAACAACATTTCGATTGGCGCACCGATCAACGCCCGCCTCACCGCGCGCGTGAAGTTCTGATCAGCGCTTGCGCAGTGCCGGAACCGCGCGTGCCGCATCGTCGGGTGCGATGCCAGGGGCGGGCGCAGCACTGATCGTTTCCTCGCGGCGCATCACCCGCCCGGCCCGTTCGACCGCGCGCACCAGCCGGGGATAGACGCCGCAGCGGCACAGGTTGGGGATCGCCGCCTTGATCTGCTCGACCGACGGGTTTGCATTGCGGGCCAGCAATCCGGCTGCGGCAATCGCGATCCCGGGAGTGCAGAAGCCGCACTGGATCGCTGCTTCGGCGACCAGCGCCTGCTGCACCGGATGCGACCGATCGCGCGACAGGCCCTCTATCGTAGTGACATAGCGCCCTTCGCTCTCGGCCAGGGTGATCAGGCAGGCGCGCAAGGCCTCGCCATCGACCAGCACCATGCAGGCACCGCAATCGCCATTGCCGCAACCATATTTGGTTCCGGTGAGATTGGCGGCATCGCGCAGCGCCCAGAGCAATGGCGTCTGCGGGTCCATGCGAAACTCGACCGGGCGGTCGTTGACAGTGAGGCGCGACATGACGCCTGTCTCTATCGGTTCAATCGCCGTGACGCAATTTCACGCCCAACCACAAGGCGCGCGGTGCGCCCAGATCGATCGATCCGGCCTGATTGCGGGTGACAACGCGCTTGCCGGTGAGGTTCTCGCCGCGCATGACCAGCGCCAGCCCCGTGGCGAGCGGCACTTCGGCATAGGCATCGAGCAGGCTCGCAGCAGGCAGCACGTCGGTTTCGAGGTCGTCCTCGAACTGGCGGCCCACATGGCGCAGAGTCGCTGCCAGCCGCCAGCCGTCGCGTGGTTGCCAGACGAGGGTGCCGCTTGCCGCGATTTCGGGCACCTGCGCCGGGCGCTTGCCGTCGAGTGCCTCAGAAAGCTCGCTGCCACGAACCTGCGCATCGCTCCACGCCAGCGAGCCAGTCAGCGACCATGGTCCGCTGCGCCATTGCGCCGAAGCCTCCAGCCCGCGCGCGCGGATCGCCTCGACATTGCGCCGCTGGCGCAGGTTCGGGCCAATCGTGACATTGGCGATCGCCTGTCGGAGGCGGTTGTCGAAGGCAGTCAGCGAAAGCGAAAGCCGCTCGTCCGGCGCAAAGTCCAGCCCCGCCTCGAAGCCGCGCAATCGCTCGTTGGCAAGCTCGGCATTGGCGCGGGTTTCGACCGGGAAGACCACGAAGGGGCGGTATAGCTCATTGAGCGTCGGCTGGCGTAGCCCCGAATAGGCAGCAGCACGCAGCGAAAGCCCACCTTCTGCCCGCCACAGCGCGCCGCCGCGAAACGATCCGTCCCAGCCGGCTCGATTGGCAAAGCGCTGGAGCGAGACTGGCGCGCCTGCCCCGTCGAGCGCGCGGAAATATCCGCCGGAAACGCTCCAGCGGTCGGCGCGCGCGCCTGCTGTCAGGATCAGCGCGCCCAGCGTCCAGTCGCTCTCGGCATAGAGCCCCAGATCACTCGTCCGCCCCCCGGCGATCCGGATCGCAGTGCGCGCCAGCGAGACGGCATTGAAGGCTTCCTCCTCCATCCGGCCGCGCGCGATCCTGAGGTCCGCGCCGATCCGGACTACCCGGTCCTCACCGAACGGAGGGCGGACCTCCAGCTTGCCGCCCAGCCCGGTCGAGGGCGTCGCGCGCTGATCGAGTGTCGGCGTAAACCGGGTTGCGCTGATCACGACATTGCTGAAATCGCGCGCCTGGACATAGCCGAGCGCTTCGACCTGCCATGCGCCGCGATGAACCAACCGGACACTCGCGTCCTGCCCGCTCGAGCTGGAATCCGCGCCCTTGAAGCGCAGGGTGCGTTGATCGTCGAACAGCAGG
>JBIPOX010000263.1:0-3179 GCA_044378785.1 Novosphingobium sp. | reverse complement strand
CTCCAGGCCCTGCCAAGCGAGCCTTTCGCGCTGCCCCGGCTTGCCTACCGTGCTGGAGGTCCGCTCGATGCCGAGGCACTTGCCCGGGTGCTGCGACAGGGACGCGGCGCGGATCGCGCGGCAGGGCGCAGCCTTGCCGGGCCGCATCGCGACGAGCTGGCAGTAACCATGACGGGCAAGGACCAGCCCGCAGCCGAATGCTCGACCGGCGAGCAAAAAGCCATGCTGATCGCGATTATCCTGGCCCATTCACAGTTGCTCGAACAAGACCAGGAGGCCGACCGACCGCGCCTGCTGCTGCTCGACGAGGTCGCTGCCCACCTCGACCCGCTGCGCCGCGAGGCTCTGTTCGACCGGCTGCGGCAGGGCCGCGCCCAGGTCTGGCTGACCGGGACCGAACGTGCGCCGTTTTCTGCGATCGAGGGCGAAATGGCAGTGTGGGAGGTCAGGCAGGGCGCGGTCCAGCGACTCGATTAACCACGATTCACCGCAAGGCACGCGCAGATCGCCCGCACCTTTACCCAGATCGACCATTCTGTTCATCTGGGAGCAAGGTTTGTCCCAACAGGCACAAGCGACACGGGGGCCAGTTACCGCCTTCCAAGGAGTTGCTCTATGAATATCCCCTCCCATCGCGCCATCGCGCTGGCTCCGCTCGCACTGCTCGCCGCGACCGCTTCAGCGAGCGTCGCCGCGCAAGACCGCGAGGTGGACGCAGACGTGCCAGCCACCAATCCCCTCGCCACCGTCTATGGCTCACCGCCAGCCGATCTTGCCGGCATGCCCAAGGGTGCCAGGATCACCGGCTTCCTGTCGGCGCGCAAGGGCGAGCGCCTGCAGGTGACCAGCGGCGATGGCAGCCGGACGGTGGTCGTGCTGAGCGAAGCGACCGAAGTGCGCACCAGCGGCGGTTTCCTTGGCCTTGGCAACAGCAAGCTCGCCACCAATGCCCTGCTCAATGGCGTGCCGGTTACGATCGACACAGTCGAATGGGGCAATGCGCTGGTTGCCCGCCGGATCAATCTCAAAGCCCGTGACCTGCGCACTGCGGCGATGATCCACAATGGCACCGACCAGCGCTTTGGCGAACAGGCGGCCGCGACCGAGGCGCTGCGCAGCCGGATGGCCGATATCGACAAATACAACATCAAGGCGACCACCAACGTCAATTTCGCGGTCGGGAAGTCCGCGCTCACACCCAGCGCCAAGGCCGAATTGTGCGACACGGCGGCGCAAGCAGTGGCCATGGACAACGCCCTGCTGCTCGTGATCGGCTACACCGATTCGACCGGCAGCCAGGAGCTGAACCAGCGATTGAGCGAAAAGCGCGCGAGCAGCGTGGTCAATCATCTCCAGCAGGCCTGCGGATGGAAACCCTATCGCATGCTGACACCGACCGGCATGGCCGAAGCCGATCCGATGGCGAGCAACGACAGCGCTTATGGCAAGGCGCAGAACCGCCGGGTTGCCGTGAACATCATGGTCAGCAAGAGCGTCGACGGGTTCTGACGGGCGATCCGTGGTCTGACGACCTTGGATTGAACCGTTCGCCGTGAGGAAGTGCCGAAGCCGCGAGGCTGAGGCGCTGTCTCGAACGGGGTCACCCTGGGCGGCTGGATCATGCTTCGAGACGGGCTCTCGGACTTTGCCCTCGGTCCCTCCTCAGCACAAACGGTTTGGAGTCAGGGCAAAGACAGCCATCTATTCCACCGTCACTGTGCCGGTCATGCCGAACCCGGCATGAAGGAAATGGGTGCACTTGACCTTGTAGGTTCCCGCCTTGGGCACGAGCGAGACTTCCACGCTCGCGCCCTTGTCGAGTTCGACCTCGCCTTTCCTGCCCAGCATGGTGCGGGTCGGCTCGGCCATCTGCGCTGCTGCAAAAAACTCGCGCGAAACGAAATTGTGCCCGCCAGTGCCGCGATTGACGAACTGCAGTGTGACTGGCTGATCGGCCTTGAGCCTCAGGTCCTTGGGCGCATAGCTGAAATCGTCCATGACGATCTCGACCCGGGCCGGAGCGACCGGCTCAGCCAGGCTCGCGCCCGATCCGCCGAGAGTCAGCAGGCAGGCCGCCAGCGACAGCATCGTTGTCTTGCTCCAGGTTGACATTGCGGGACTCTCCAAAATCGCGCGGGCCTTGGTGACGTCATACCTGGCCCGGAACGGGTGAACTAGGGCTTTACCGCGCCTGCCACTGCATCCACGGTGGCCGCCACCATCGCCTCGACGCCTGGCGCGGTCGGGTGCACCCTGTCGGGCTGGAGCAGCTCGGGCTGCTCGATCAGCGGCTGCATGAAGAACGGCACCAACGTGTCGCCATGCTTCCTGGCCAGCGCCGGGTAGGTCGGATTGAACGCATCGGCATAGTCCTTGCCCAGGTTGGGCGCGGCCAGCATGCCCATGACCACCACGGCGATGCCGCGCTTGTCGAATTCGGCAAGGATCGCATCGAGATTGGCGCGGGTCTGTTCGGGCGGCAGGCCGCGCAGCATATCATTGCCGCCAAGGCTGACGAGCGCCAGGTCGGGCGGGCTTGCTTGCGCATCGAGCGCGAAGGCAAGGCGCTGCAGTCCGGCCTGGGTGGTGTCGCCCGATACCGCCGCGTCGATCATCCGGGCGTTGATGCCGCGCGCGCGCAGCGCCGCCTCGAGCCGGGCGGGATAGCCTTCGCCATCCTTGAGCGCGTATCCGGCGAACAGGCTGTCGCCAAATGCGAGAATACGCACTTCCTTGCCCATTACCGGCATGTCGGGCGCGGGCGCGGCTGCTGTCCCCGAGGGGGCGGGAACCGGCTGCTGCGGCTCGCTGCAGGCGGCGAGCAGCGACAGCATGGCAATTGGGGCAATCAACAATTTCATACATATGGCTCCTTGCCGGTTGCCCATTAGCTATGCCATTGCGCGCGGGTGGCAAGCCCCCCTCCCGGCATGATCGTTTCCGCCCGCGGCCTCAAGCTGACGCTGGGCGACGGAGAGGCCGCCGTCGAAATCCTGCGCGGCATCGATCTCGACGTTCCGACCGGCGAAACTCTCGCGCTGCTTGGCCCTTCGGGTTCGGGCAAAAGCTCGCTGATGGCGGTGCTCTCGGGTCTTGAACGCGCCAGCGCGGGCAGCCTTGAGGTTGCCGGGCAGGATTTCGCCGGGCTGGACGAGGATGGCCTGGCCCATGCCCGTCGC
>JBIPOX010000262.1:0-3194 GCA_044378785.1 Novosphingobium sp. | reverse complement strand
CATTGGCACCGGCGCGGTCGAAATCGAGGTCGACGCGACCGAGAACACGCGGCTGTTCTGGGCCAGCGCGCAAGGCGCGCTCGACATGCAGACGCAAGGCGAGATCTCGATGATCTTTCCCACCATGCGCAATGTCGAACGCCTCGCCGGTTTCGCTACCTTCGCCGATGCGGCTAAGAGCGCGGCGCAGTTTCCACCCCGTCGCATGGCGGCGCGGCGCGAGACGATGGACGACGGGGACTGGGTAACGATCCCGGAAGGACGCGGCTATCCGATCACCCGCCAGACAGTCGAGGAAGCGCGACGCGGCGGCGCTCCGTTCAAGAACGTGACCTGAGCCGGGCAGGCCTGCCCGGCCCCGCTCACATCCGCAGCAGACCCTCTTGCGAGATGCTGCAAATCCGGGTGCCATCGCGCCGGAACATTGCCGCGCGGATCAGGGTGCGGCCCTCCCCGGCCCAGTCGCTGTGCTGCTCGAACAGGGTCCAGTCCGAAACATCGGGCGCGGCATGATAGCGCACGGTATGATCGACACTGGCGATCACCGGGCGGCTGCTTGCCATGTCCTCGCGGTGCGGCTGCAGCGCAGTGCCGATCATCAAGAGGTCGCTGGCATAGGCGATCATCAGCCGCGCCTGCACCGGGTCGGCTTGCTGCGAATCGCGAAACCGCACCCACAGCACGGTGCGACCGGGCGCATTGGTGCGTTCGCTCGGGGCCATCCGACCGCCGATCACCGGGCGCACTTCGAGAATGTCGAACGGCGAGCCAGGCTCGAGCGCGGCGGCCTCTTCGGGGATTTCCTGGTAGGAGGCGAACTGGTCGGGCGGAGCGACCTCGGGCTTGGGCAGCTCGTCGCGCGAGGGTCCTTTCTCGCCGGTATGCCACGATGCGATCATCGACAGGATCGGCTTGCCGTCCTGGCTGGCGACAATCCGCCGGTTGGAAAAGCTGGCGCCGTCGCGCTCGCGCTCAACCGCGCATTCGATCGGCGTCTCGCGCATACCGGCGCGCAGGAAATAGGCATGAAAGGAATTGACCAGCCGGTCGGGGCCTACCGTCGCGGTCCCGGCGGCGAGCGCCTGGGCGACCACCTGTCCGCCGAACAGGCGCGGCCAGCCGCCGCTGGTATTGGCAAGCCGGAACCGGTCCTCGCCCAGGGCTTGCGGGACCAACAGCTCGCCCAGCTTTTCCAACGCCATTGCCTGTGCACCCTCATCTTGCGCATCGATTGCATCATTGCGCCGCCGCCTTTGCAAATCCGTTCGTGCGGGGAAAGCGCTATCTGAATTTGTCTGTGCGGCGTTGCAATTGCCGGTCAACCCGCCAAGACTGGAGCGCGAGGCAAACGGGAGAGGATCGCACATGGCCGACATGGAACTGGAAGGACGCCGCATTATCGTCACCGGCGCAGGATCGGGGATGGGCCGCGCCATCGCCCATCTGTTCGCTAGCCACGGCGCACGCTTGATGCTGATCGACATCAATGGCGAAGCGCTCGAGGCACTGGAGATCGAAGGCGCAGTGACCATGCAGGTCGACATCGCCGATCTCGCGCAGGTCCAGGCGGCGGTCGATATGGCAGCGCGCGAGCTTGGCGGGATCGACGGACTGGTCAATGCAGCCGGAATCCTGCGAGTGATCCCCTTTGCCGAGACCGGCCCGGACACCTGGCACGAAGTGATGGGGGTCAATCTCCACGGCCCCTATTACCTGTGCCACGCCGCGCTGCCGCACCTCAAGCGCGCGGGCAAGGCGACAATCGTCAACATCTCCTCGCTCGCTGGGCTGATCGCGCCCGAGGGCATGACTGCCTATGCCGCGACCAAGGCCGGGTTGATCGGCCTGACCCGCGTGCTCGCAGTGGACCTGGGGCCGAACATCCGCGCCAATGCGATTGCGCCAGGCGTAATCAAGACCGCGATGACGCTGGGCATGGTCCAGGGCTCGTCGGCAGGCGTGGACGAGATGGGGCTGAGCAATTCGTTGGGGCGACCGGGCACGCCCGACGAAATTGCCGAACTGGCGCTGTTCCTCTCAAGCGACCGATCGAGCTTCATCAATGGCACCACCACCGCGATCGACGGCGGAGCAAGCTGGCATTGAGCGGAAAATGGCGCGCCGGGTTTGCGCTGCAGGAGCAACCGGCTATTGGGAGCGGTGCGCGCGCCCGTAGCTCATCTGGATAGAGCGCGAGACTTCTAATCTTGAGGCAGCAGGTTCGAGTCCTGCCGGGCGCGCCAATCCCCGCGACATCAGTTCAACGAGGCGCGCACCTGCTCCAGCACCTTGCGCCGGTCGATCTTCGCCATTCCGTTATCTCCGCGCGGGAAGCGATCGAGCCTTGAGACGAGCACGCGCGGTGTCTGCACCGCCTGCCTCACCGCCGCTTCAAGCCTGGCCCGGTCAGGAAACTGGCGGGCCTCGATAACCACCGGCGAGCGCTTCCTTGCCATGCTCGTCCTGGATCGCAAAAACGCACACATTCGCAAGGCCGAGCGACTGGCGTATCGATTCCTCGACGGGTGCAGCGGGAATCTTGCGCCCGCCAAGGTTGAGGACGTCCTGGACGCGGCCAAGGATACGGACCCGCCCATCCTCGCGCTGCACCGCCAGGTCCCCGGGGTAGAAATAGCCGTCGCGGAAATGCAGGGCGGTTGTCTCGGGCTCATCGAAATAGCCAAACGGACCAGATTGCACCGATTTGGTCCGGATGTAGCCTTCCTCCCCGACTGGTACCGGCTGGTCGTCGTCGTCGACGATTTCAATTCCCGGTTTGATTGTCGGTGTGAGCCAGATCAGATCATCCTTCGAATATACGCGATTCATCGCACCGATCCCGAATTCTGTACCGCCGTAAATAACATAGAGTTCCACAGCTGGATTTTCGATCATGCTTGCGACGGTATCATTATTTACAAAACCGCCGCCGATCTGCAGGATCACTGGAGGAAAATCGTCAGGCCGGGTTGCGATGATTCGTTCGAATTCCCGTAATTGTGCTGGAACAGCAAAAGTAATATTTACAGGGTAATCATTGAAATGATCGGCCCACTCAGGCCTTTTATCGAAAATTACACCAGCGCCCTTAGAGTCTGTTTCATAATTATTCCGTTTGATTTCATGGCCTTGCGATGCGCCTGATGAAGAGCTGGACGGAAGCGATGAACAGCCATGCGGTGGCCGAGGCGATG
>JBIPOX010000261.1:0-3203 GCA_044378785.1 Novosphingobium sp. | reverse complement strand
CTCGAGATCGATCCGACCTCGCACCCGGCGTGGACCGGCGGCAGCCAGCGCGTGTCCGAAGGCGGCCGCGTGGCGCGCTTCAACAAGCGCTTTGGCGGGCTTACGCTCAAGAAGTAATCTGGCAAGAAGTAATCTGGCAAGAAGTAACCGGGCGGTCCGCGGATCGTTTGCAGGCTTGATAGGGCGACCTTGCGGGGTCGCCCTTTTCATATGCGCAAGCGCTGCTCAGTATGGCTCTTCCATCAGGTCGTGCCATTGGCTGCAATGATCGGGAATCGGGCGCAGGAATTCCATTCCCGCCGCCCCTTCGCGCACCCAGCGCACGATTGCCTGCAAACGCGCGCCATCCTCGATGCTGATCGAAACGAAGGCGCCAGTGCGCAACCAGGGTTCCTCGGCGCGAACCCGGCAGCCGTGCAGCGACACTTCGGCCAGGAGGACCATGGCCGAGTCGCCGTGCGCGTTTTCCAGCCTGGCGTCGAACCAGGTCGAGAACCGCGGCTCTCGGCGGCGGCTTGCGGCCCTGTCTTTGCTGAGCGTGTCCTTGTTGAGCGGCTCGGGAATATTGTCGAGCCGCGCCAGCGAAACGGTCATGGGGCTGTCCTTGTCAATTGCATGTCTTGTCGAACCGGGGTTGTCTCGCATGCGGCGCGCACCGTAAAATTGCCGTAACCCATGAGCCTTAGCGCATTGGGTTAGCGGGATTTAACCATGGCAACACGACGTCGTGGAGATTAGAACAGACCCAGCGGTCTCGGTCGCTGCCCGGCCTGTTTTTTGGAGTTCGTCATGTCCAAGTTCCCCATTGTGCTCACTGTCCTTGGCCTGGCCATGCTGACTTCTGCTCCTGCCAGCGCAAGCACAGGTGCGGCCAGACCGGCGGCGCAACCGCTCCAGGTTTCGCTGGTTGGTGCGCAGGGTCAGGCGATGGGCAAGGCCATGCTCGAAGAGACCCCGGCAGGCGTGCTGATCACGATCGAACTGGCAGGACTGACCCCGGGCGAACACGGCTTTCACATCCACGAGAAGGGTTTGTGCGAGCCCACGGGCGGTTTTGCCAGCGCGGGTGGGCACTTTGCCCCGACCCGCAAGGCGCACGGCTTTCGCGACGCCAAGGGCCATCATTCGGGCGACATGCCCAACCTGTTCTCCGCTGCTGACGGCACGGTGCGCGCGCAGGTGCTCAATCGCGCAGTGACGCTCGGCAAGGGCAAGGCGAGCCTGTTCGACACCGATGGCTCCTCGCTGGTCGTCCATGCGGGGCCGGATGACTATGTCAGCCAGCCAGCGGGCGCTTCGGGCGGGCGGATTGCCTGCGCGGTGATCGCGCCGCCAGCGCGCTGAACTGGCCAGCTTGCGGCCCGTCCGACAAGATTTTGCTTTGCAATTTTTACCGCCTGTGCGAGAGCGCGCTCCCGCGTCACTCGCCGCTTGGGCGGTCTGGCGTGGTGCCCGATGCAGCGTCTTTTTGGCCAATGCGGGCTCCTGTGGCGATCGTAGCTCAGTTGGTTAGAGCGCCGGTTTGTGGTACCGGAGGTCGTGGGTTCAAACCCCATCGGTCGCCCCATTTCCCCTCGCATCTATGCATGGCCGAACAGGAAGGACAAGGCGCGTGACCGCGTTCTGGACAAGCCCCGATTTCGACGAGCACGAGCGGGTGGAGCTTGTCCACGATCGCGCTTCCGGCCTGACTGCGATCCTCGCGCTGCATTCTACTCACCTGGGCCCGGGCGCGGGCGGCACCCGCTTCTGGCACTATCCCGATCCTGACATGGCAATGCGCGATGCGCTGCGTCTGTCGCGCGGGATGAGTTACAAGAACGCCATGGCCGGCCTGCCGATGGGTGGTGGCAAGGGCGTGATCCTTGCCGATCCTGCGAAAACCAAGACGCCCGAACTGCTCGCCGTGTTCGGCGAGGCGATCGAGGCATTGGGCGGTGCCTATGTCACTGCCGAGGATGTCGGCATGACCGAGGCGGACATGGCTGCGATCGCCACGCGCACCCGCCATGTCACTGGCCTGCCGTCGGGCCGGGCGGGCGAGGCAGGCGGCGATCCCGGCCCGCATACCTCGCGCGGCGTGTTCCTCGGCCTTGGCGCGGCAGTGTTCGAGGCGCTGGGCCGGGCGTCGCTGGCTGGCGTCCACGTCGCGATCCAGGGCACCGGCAGCGTCGGTGGGGGCCTCGCGCGCCTGCTCGCTGCTGCGGGGGCAAGGCTGACCCTGTCCGACATCGACCAGGCCCGCGCCGCGCGGCTCGCAGCCGAGCTGGGCGCTGTCGTGGTGCCTGCCGACGAGATCATGCAGGTCGAGTGCGATGTGTTCAGTCCCAACGCGCTGGGCGCTATCCTCGACGAGGAGTCCATTGCCCGGCTGCGCGCGGCAGTCGTGGCAGGCGGGGCCAACAACCAGCTGGCGCGCCCCGAACATGGCGATGCCCTGCTGGCGCGCGGTATTCTCTATGCGCCAGACTATGTCATCAATGCCGGCGGGATCATTGCGGTCACCTACGAATACCTTGACAGGATGGCGGGTCGCGCGCGCGACCTGGCGCCGACGGTAGCGAGCGTCGATGCGATCCCGGAGCGGCTCGCGCAGGTCTGGGCCGAGGCGCGCGCGACTGGTACCGCGCCCTCGCGGGTGGCCGACGCCATGGCGCAGCGCCTGATCGGGCGCTGATACAAATGCAGCCCAAATGCCCTCTTTGCTGCGAGCGCGAAGGCCGGTAAGGCAATCGTTCATGCATGCCTATGCCAACCCTGCCCGCTTCCTTCGGATTGCTCGCTGGCTGACCCCGGCCTTCCTGCTTGGCGGCCTGGCGCTTGCCGGTGCAGCCCTGGTCTGGGGCCTGACTGCGGTTTCGCCGGACCGGCTGATGGGCGATACCGTGCGCATCCTGTTCATTCATGTGCCAAGCGCCTGGCTGGGCATGGCAGGCTGGATGACGATTGCGATAGCCAGCATTGCCGAACTGGTCTGGCGCCACCCCCTGGCCGGGATTGCGGCGCGCGCGGCGGCTGTGCCTGGCGCGGTGTTCACGGCGATCTGCCTGATTACCGGCTCGATCTGGGGCCGCCCGACCTGGGGCACCTGGTGGGTGTGGGACGGACGCCTGACCTCGATGTTGGTGCTCCTGTTCCTTTATTTCGGCTATATCGCGCTGTCCGATGCGGCAGCCCGGCATGGCGAGGGCAGGGCACGGGTC
>JBIPOX010000260.1:0-3205 GCA_044378785.1 Novosphingobium sp. | reverse complement strand
TTGTCGCAGGCGGGGTCTGCGGCAGCGATGTTCACATCATGACCGGCGAGGCGGGCGTGATGCCGTTCCCGATCATCCTTGGCCATGAAGGCGTCGGCCGGGTGGAGAAGCTGGGGCCGGACGTTACCACCGACTATGCCGGGGTTCCGGTCAAGACTGGCGATCTGGTCTATTGGGCGCCAATCGCGCTGTGCCACCGGTGCCACAGCTGCACGGTTCTGGAAGAGACGCCTTGCGAAAACTCGCAGTTCTTTGAGCACGCCGACAAGCCCAACTGGGGCTCTTACGCCGACTTTGCGGTGCTTCCCACCGGCCTCGCCTTCTTCCGCGTACCCGATGGAACTTCGACCGACGCCGTGATTGCGCTCGGCTGTGCGCTTCCCACTGTGCTGCGCGGATTTGACCGCTGCGGGCAGGTGCGGATGGGCGATACGGTGGTTGTACAGGGCGCAGGTCCGGTCGGGCTGTCGGCTATCCTGGTGGCCAAGCTGTCTGGCGCGCGCGAAATCATCGCAATCGACATGCACGAGAACCGGCTCGCCATGGCCAAATCCATGGGGGCAACCTCCACCATCTCGCTCAAGGACAGCGCAGAGGATCGCCGCCGTCAGGTCTATGACCGAGTGGCATCGCATGGCCCCGATGTTGTGGTCGAAGCCGCCGGCGTGTTGCAGGCTTTCCCCGAGGGGGTCGATCTGGTTGGCAACCATGGCCGCTACATCATCCTCGGCCTGTGGGGCGCGATCGGCACCCAGCCGATCTCACCGCGCGACATGACCACCAAGAACATCACGATCGCCGGCGCGACTTTCCCCAAGCCCAAGCATTATCACGAGGCATTGCATCTCGCTGCTAGGCTTCAGGGCGAATACCCGCTGGCAGAACTCGTGACCCACCGCTTCGGCATTGCCGGGGCGCTGGATGCACTCGAGGCGACGGCCAAAGGTGCCGTCATCAAAGCCATTATCGATCCAGAAATCGCCTGAATTCAGGAGAAGACGCATGTCCGAAGCCGTTACACTTGACATCCGCAACCGCACTCCGCGTCCCGCGCATGTGCCGCCCGAACTGGTGCGCGACATCGACATGTATGCGCTCGACGGCATTGAGGAAGGCTACCACGAGGCGTGGAAGTCCCTCCAGACCCCCGACATGCCCGAACTGGTCTGGACACCGTTCACCGGCGGCCACTGGATCGCCACGCGCGGCTTCATGGTCAAGGAAATCTACGAGGATCCGGGCCGCTTTTCCAGCGAAGTCATCTTCCTGCCCAAGGAAGCCGGCGAGAAATACCTTATGGTGCCGACGCGGATGGACCCTCCCGAGCACACTCCCTATCGCAAAATCCTCGATTCCGGCCTCAACCCGGCTCAAATCCGCAAGGTCGAAGAGGCGGTGCGGGCAGCGGCAATCGAGCTGATCGAACCGATTGCGAAGCGCGGGCACTGCGATTTCGCTGCCGAATATGCGATGATCTTCCCGGTCAGGGTGTTCATGGCGATGGCTGGACTGCCGATGTCGGACGTGCCGATGCTGGCAAAATTTGCCGAAGACATGACCCGGCCTGCGGGCAACACGCCCGAGGAAATGGCTGCAACGCTCGATGCTGCAAATCAGGGCTTCTTCGCCTACGTCGATCCGATCATCCGTGCGCGCACTGGCGTCAGCGGCACCGATCTGATCACGATCATGGTCAACGGCAAGGTCGACGGCCAGCCGCTGGCCCATGACAAGGCGCTGGGCATGATCTCGCTATTGCTGCTCGGCGGCCTGGACACTGTGGTCAATTTCCTGAGCTTCTTCATGATCTACCTAGCGCGCCATCCCGAAAAGGTGGCGGAGATCCGCGGTGACGAACTCAAGCTGCGGCGCGGGGTCGAGGAACTGTTCCGGCGTTTTCCAGTGGTTTCCGAGGCACGCATGGTGGCGAAGGACATGACCTATCGCGGTGTCGAACTGAAGCATGGCGACATGATCCTTCTGCCGACAGTGCTGCATGGTCTTGACGAAGCGGAGAATAACGATCCCCTGAACCTCGACTGGGAGCGCAAGAACGTCAACCACGCCACCTTCGGCGGCGGTCCGCATCGCTGCGTCGGCCTGCATCTGGCGCGTCTGGAGGCGACGGTGACCTTGCAGGAATGGATCAGGCATATTCCGGAATTCAGCCTCGCGCCGGGAGCTCAGCCCGTCTACAACTCGGGCATTATTGCTTCGGTGCAGAATGTGCCGCTGATCTGGCCAACTGCCTGAGTTCAGGCTGTGCCGGAATGTTCGGGCCCGGCGGCAGCAATATCGAGCGTCTGGAAAATCGCTGTCCGGCCAACCCCTAGCTTGATCGCGTTCTTCAGGTGAACACGAAATCCGGGGCGGAAGCGGTGGCTGGGGGCGGCATCGCAGGCGAGGGCGGCCAGTTCCTTGATCCGCGCGCGTACCGTGCCGCTACGCCAGGGAATCGCGCAATAGGCGAAAAAGCCGGCGAATATATCGGGTGAGAGGCGCAGCATGGCTTCGAGAAAGCCAGGGAGTTCCGCGGCAAAACCTTGCCAGAACGGATCGTCGCCAACATGTTTGTCCCAAAGCTGTTGCCGCTCGGGATCGAGTGGTGCCTCCGGATCGATCAGCCCGCGTCGGGCAGCCTCATCCAGCAACGCGACCGAGCTCACCATCAGGCTGTGGACGCCAAGGCCCGATGCCAGCGCGATGATTTCCTGGATCTGGTCCACGCTGGCCCCGGCATCGAAAGCCTGGCCGATTGCAGCGTTGACCGCAGCGCGATTAAGCGCGGTCACCGAAACGGCTGCAGCAAGGGTAACCAGTCCTACCGCCAGCGGTTCGAGCGGCTCACCGGCGGCGAGTCCGGCAGTCAGAATTTCAGCTTCGGCCCGCAAGTCGGCTATCGAGATTTCGTTCATGGCGCAGGACATCGAACATCCCCGACTGTCTGTCAACTTAGGTGTTGACTGGCGACCTCGAATAGGCCAGAAAAGTCAGTGTATGGAGGATAGCGTGACAACGCTCGAACAACGCATCCAGAAACTGGAAGACCGGGCCGAGATCCAGGATCTCGTTGCGCGCTATTTCAAGGTGACGGACGACGATGACGAGCAGTCGCTGGCCGACTGCTTTACGCACGATGCACGCTTCATTGCCACCGGCTTCGAGGGCGGAACGGGTCGCGCAGGCGTGATGGAATTCCTCAAAT
>JBIPOX010000259.1:0-3206 GCA_044378785.1 Novosphingobium sp. | reverse complement strand
GCGGCAACGCGGCGATCAGCGCGGCAACGGCGGGCAATCTCCTGCCGATTTCGGCGATGGCGGCAATCAGGGCTCCCGAAAGCAGCGCTTTGGCGACCAGCCCCCACATTTCACCCCAATTTCTCCATGACCTCGTCGGAAACCTCGTAATTGCCCCAGACGGTCTGCACGTCGTCGTCGTCGTCGAGCGCGTCGATCAGCTTGAACAGGGTTGCGGCATCGCCTTCGCCGACATCGACGGTCAGGCTGGGCTTCCAGGCGAGCTTGACGCTCTGTGCCTCGCCCAGCACGCATTCGATCGCCTTGGCGACCTCGTGCAGTGCATCCATCTGGGTCCAGATCGCATGGCCGTCCTCGCCGCTCTCAACATCGTCCGCGCCGGCATCGATCGCCGCTTCGAGCACCTTGTCCTCGTCGCCTGCGCCGGCCGGATATTCGATCAGGCCAAGCCGCTCGAAGCCATGCGAAACCGCGCCCGAAGCACCGAGGTTGCCGCCGTTCTTGCTGAAGGCGGTGCGCACATTGGTGGCGGTGCGGTTGCGATTGTCGGTCAGCGCCTCGACGATCAGGGCAACGCCGCCCGGGCCATAGCCCTCATAGCGCACTTCCTCATAGTCCTCGCCGCCTGCCGCCGCGGCCTTGTCGATCGCGCGCTGGATATTGTCCTTGGGCATCGACTGCGCCTTGGCATTGTTGACCGCCAGGCGCAGACGCGGGTTCATGTCGGGATCGGGCGTGCCCATCTTGGCCGCGACCGTTATCTCGCGAGAGAGCTTGGAAAACGATGCCGAGCGCTTCTTGTCCTGCGCGCCCTTGCGGTGCATGATGTTCTTGTATTTGGAATGGCCTGCCATCGGATCCCCGGACGCTTTTGTACTTTGCGTGGCCAATAGCCAATTTGCTCCATGCCCGCAATCGGGAGGCAATTGCAGGCTTGCGCAGCGCCCCGAATATATTTAATGCGATTGCATTAAGAATAGGAGAGAGACCTCATGGCAACACTTGCGATCACTCGGCCCTCGCTTTCCAGGACAACCGGCAACATCGGCGCCGAAGTTAGCGGAATCGCGCTGTCCGGCGACCTGCCGCAGGAAACCATCGACTGGATCAGCGCCGCGCTGGTCGAGCACAAGGTGCTGTTCTTTCGCGACCAGCACCAGCTTGACCGCGCCTCGCACATTGCTTTTGGTGCGCGCTTCGGCGAACTGGAGGTTCACCCCTTCGCCAAGTACCTGTCGCAGTTCAACACGAAGGACGAGGATCCCGAGGTCATCGTGCTGGAAAGCAAGTCGACCGGCGGCAACAAGGGCACTGACATCTGGCACAGCGATGTGACCTGGCGGTCCGAGCCCTCGCTCGGCTCGATCCTGCGCTGCCTGATCGCGCCGGAAACCGGCGGCGACACGATGTGGGCCAACATGGAACTGGCCTACGATATGCTCGACGAGGACACCAAGGCCGAGATCGAGGGTCTTGAGGCCGTGCATGACTGGTGGAATTTCCGCCTCGGCCTCGAAAAAGGCGGCGTCGCCCAGGAACTGATCGACGAGATGCTGGTCGAATTTCCGCTCGCAACCCATCCGGTGGTGCGCACCCACCCGGTCAGCGGGCGCAAGTCGATCTATGTCAATTCGGTCTTCACCATCGGCATTGCCGGCATGGACAAGCCAGCAGCCGACGCGCTGCTCGATAAACTGTTCCGGCAGACAGCGCTTCCCGAAGTTCAGGTTCGCCTGCGCTGGAAGCCGGGTACGGTCGCGTTCTGGGACAACCGCAGCACCCAGCACTACGCCGTGAGCGACTATGGCGACGCGCACCGGCTGATGGAACGGGTGACGGTCTGCGGCGACCGGCCGCGCTGAGCGGCCTGCCGGTCACACGGTGACAGCGGTTCCGGTGCAGCTTACCATCAGCATCGAACCGTTCGATCCGAGCACCTCGTAGTCGAGATCGACCCCGATCACGGCATTGCCGCCCAGTTTCTGGGCTTCGGCTTCCATTTCGGAAAGCGCCTGCTGGCGGGCGCGGGCAAGCACGTCCTCGTAGGCGCCCGAACGACCGCCGACGATGTCGCGGATCGAGGCGAACAGGTCGCGGAACATGTTGGCGCCGACAATCACCTCGCCAGTAACGATGCCATGATAGGCCTGGACCGGGCGGCCCTCGATCAGGGCGGTGGTAGTGACGATCATGTGCCGCGCTCCTTGCCTGCCGGGTTGGTCCGACACAGGTCAGATGGGTGTAGCTCAGGGCGTTTCAAGCAGCGCGGCGCTCAACCGATACCCAGCGCCGCCTTATAGGTATCGAGCACCATTTCCATTTCGCGCCGATCGTCGGGCTTCATTTTCCTGAGGCGCACGATCTGGCGCATGATCTTGGCGTCGTAACCGACCGCCTTGGCCTCGGCATAGACGTCGCGGATGTCATCGGCGATGCCCTTCTTCTCTTCCTCGAGCCGCTCGACACGCTCGATCAACAGGCGCAGGCGATCGTCGGTCGGTTCGGCATCGGACATGGCGGGTAATTGCTCCGGTCAGGGTTTGGGGATGAGCGGGGCTGTTAGACGCGCGCCTCGATTCGGACCAAGCGTTCGAGCACGGTCAGCTGTGGAAACCGCCAACAAGCGCACCCAAGCATTGCACTCTCAAGGCCGTTGGGCCTCTACCGCGGCGATGGATCCAATTTCCGTTACCCAACTCCACCTGCGCTTGGTCCAGATCTGGCGGTTGGGGGCTTGCAATTCCAACGCCTGGTGCAGAGTGCCGACGCGCAAGGAATAGGTCGGAGTATTGTCGGCGGGCATGCGATAGACCGACGTCCCGCAGACGCCGCAGAATGCGTGCCGCCGCTGTGAACCGCTGTCGGCAGTCTTCAAATAAATGTTGGGTACGCCGCGCAGCAGTCTGAAACGCTCCGGAGCCGACGGCACCGTCACCCGGAATGCCGAGCCAGTCAGAATCTGGCAATCTCGGCAATGGCAAATTTGAACGAGATCGGGATCGACTTCAGCTTCGAAAACGATCTCGCCGCAATGACAGTTTCCAGAAACAAACACAGCATCCCCCTCAATGCGAACCGCCATTCTTCCGGAAGTTTTTCCGCGCTTGTTCAGCCGGTTCGCTTTCCCATGCTGATCCGGTCTTCGATCGCGTAGCCGAGATGCCGATAGAACTCGGCAACGGCTTCATTGCCCGCACGAATCTGAA
>JBIPOX010000258.1:0-3226 GCA_044378785.1 Novosphingobium sp. | reverse complement strand
CTCGTCATTGCGCTGGGCATGGGCGGAGAAATCGCTGGTGATCGCGACCATCAGTTCGAGCACCTTGTTGCCTGCCATCCGTGCCAGAAAGCCGATAAATTCACGCTCGCTGCGCATGAAATCGGCATAGCCAGCGACCGAAAGGTCGTCGACATGCGCTTCGTCCCGGTCCGCCCAGTCACGCAACCACTGCATCTTCTCGGGATCGCGGTTGCGCGCAGCGAGCCGGGCAAGCTCGGCATAGAACATCGGCGTCGTCTCGGTCAGTTCGACATAGGTGGCGTCGCGCGTACGCAGGTAGACCGCCGCCATCCGGCTGACCATCAGGCTGCTGGGCCGTCGCGCGAAATAGCCGCCACCAACCCCGCGCCGGACGTTGACGAGATGCTCCTGAGCGACGCGGGCAGTGGCCTGTCGCAAGGTCGGCTTGCTGACCCCGAGGCGGGCGACAAGGTCGTCTTCCGAGCCAAGGAATTCGCCGTCGCCGCTGGTCAACGCGATCTCGCGCAATTGCTGGGCGGCAATATCGACCGCAGACTCGCTGCGGCTGTCGGTCATCTGCCTGCGAATTGTCGCCAAATCCCTGTCTCCGCTTTCCCCGGCGCAACCGCATCCGCACTGCGGCAGCTCATGCGCAATCCCGTTGCGTCGTATGCAACGCAAATTGCGCCAAGACAATCATTGCGGATCGGCCGGTCCACCAGCAAGCACGGCCAGGTGCGCGAGCACGCTCTGCGCCAGTGCATCCAGATCGTATCCGCCTTCAAGGCTCGAAACGATGCGCCCTGAGCAGTGTCGCCCGGCCAGGGCAACAAGCTCGCCAGTCAGCCAGGCGAAATCATCCGCCTCAAGCCGAAGTTGCGCCAGCGGATCGGCGCCGTGGCCATCGAAACCAGCGGAAACGATCAGCAGTTCGGGCGCGAACATGTCAATCGCCGGCAGCAGGTCGCGCGACCAGGCATTGCGGAACTCCCGGCTGCCGCTGCCGGGAGCAAGCGGCGCATTGGCAATGTTGCCTGCCGCGCCGCGCTCCCAGGCCTCGCCGCTGCCTGGATAGAGCGGGCTCTGGTGGCTGGAGGCGAAGAACAGGCCGGGATCGTCCCAGAAGGCGGCCTGGGTGCCATTGCCGTGGTGGACGTCGAAATCGGCAACAGCGATGCGGGCGAGGCCATGCGAGTTCTGGGCATGGCGCGCGGCGATGGCGACATTGTTGAACAGGCAAAAGCCCATTGGCCGATCTGGCTCGGCATGGTGGCCGGGCGGGCGCACCGCCGCGAAGACTGCCCGCGCCTCGCCGCCGATCACCATGTCGACCCCGCGCACCGCGGCACCCGCCGCGCGCAGCGCCGCCTCGATGCTGCCGTGGCTGACCACGGTATCGGCATCGAGCGCTATATGGTCGCCTTCGGGCACGTCGAGCGCCAGCAAACGCTCGACCAGCGCGCGATCATGCACCGCGCAAAGCTGATCCACACTCGCGCGTGGGGCCTCCTCGCGGATCAATCCGGGCAGATCGGCGCTGTCGATCGCGGCGAGTACAGCGCGCAGCCGATCGATGCGTTCGGGATGACCCGGGCCGGTGTCGTGGTCAAGGCAGGCTGGATGGGTAACAAGCGCGAGGGTCATGGCGGCTCCGGCAGGCGACTGCGGCAAGGTCTAGCCCGGCAGTCGCGGGTATTCCACCCCGGCCATGACTTTGCACTTGCATCGCCACGGCGGGCAAGGCCAGATGGGCGAATGGCCGGAATCGGGAAAGCAGCGATGCACTGGACGCTGGCGGCGGCGGGCCTTGCCATGGCGGCTGGCGTCGCTTCGGCACAGACCGCGCAATTGCACGAGCAGGGCCGTGCCGGCTCGACCCTCGGTACGCCCGAGCAGATCGAGATCGATCGCCGGGCAGTGCGCATCTATCAGAGCCGCGAGGTCCAGAAAGCCATCGACGAGCTGGCTGAAATTTATGCCCGTGACACGATCGCCGATCAACCCGACGCCCGCCCCACCTTGCATCGCGCGGCCGAGGCGATGGCCATAGCCCAGACCTTTGGCGTGGTTGCCGCCGATCCGGACTGGCCCGTCGCTGCCTGGGGAACCACCGGCCCGCATGCCTGGCGCGACGTGTTCGTTCCTGTTGCGGGCGTGATGATCGACAATCCCGATCGACGGCGCGGCGAGCTATGTGATTGAAGGGCGCATCTTCCATGCCGCGCCGGTTCAGCAGACGATGGTGCTGCACAATGTCAAATCGGGCGCGACCCGCGACCAGCAAGTCAAAGTCCAGGAAGACGAGAACGGCGCGGTCTCGCTGGACAAACTGCCGGTCTCCCGCGACGGCACTTTCCGGGTGACGGTGGACGCCTCGCCGGCCAATGGCCGTCCCAATCACATCCAGTCAGACCCTGCGGTTCGCGATGGCTATATTCTGGTGCGCGACACCATGTCGGACTGGTCGCGACAGAACCCGGTGCAGCTTGTCGTGCGCCGCCTGGCAGGGCCTCCCGTCCAGACACCGCCGAGCGACCGCGACCTGACGCGCAAGGCCGCGATGCTGACCGATAGCGTCGGGCGCTACTTTCTCGGCTGGGCCAAGCAACGCATCTATAGCGGCAAGCCCAATACCTTCCCCCAGCAGACCAACCGGGCCAGCGGCTGGGGGGCGGTCGCTTGCGGCTGGTACCGGATCGAGCCTGACGAGGCGCTGGTGGTGACGCTGGACCGGCGCAGCGCTGCCTACCTCGGCTTTCAGCTCTCCGACGCCTGGGGACAGGGCCAGACCAGCGAATACATCGCCAATCTCGGCAGCCTCAACGGCGATCAGGCGCGGGCAAACCCCGACGGCAGCTATACCTATGTGATTACTGGCAAGGATCCAGGCGTGCACAATTGGCTCGATACCGCAGGCCTGCGCACGGGCACCTATTGCGCACGCTGGCAAGCCCTGCCCTCCGGCGTAAACGCCAAGGGCGCAGTGCGCGCGATGCAGCTGGTCAAGCTTGCCAATCTGGGTGCTGCGCTACCCGCCGAGACTGCGCGGGTAACGGCCGAGCAACGGGCCGCGCAGATCGCGCAACGCCGCCGCGACTATGCGCGGCGGCTGCAATACTGATCAGTCAAAGCCGAAGCGCGCGTTGTAGTGCGCATAGCGCTCGTTGATCTGCTCTTCGGTAAGGCCATATTCCTCGAGCGTGTACTTGTGCGTGCCATGCGCGCCCTTGGCGTTCTTGGCGTT
>JBIPOX010000257.1:0-3228 GCA_044378785.1 Novosphingobium sp. | reverse complement strand
TCGAACTCCGGAAGTTTGTTGCAAAACCCCAGAATCAACGATCAGGCACGGCGTCAAGCTAACCCGCTGATACTACTCAACTTAGTTTCGGATCAGGCTCTCAGAACTCTGCTCAAGCGATGGAATTATCCATGCCTGGGATAAAAAATGGATTTATGTTTCTCGAAAACCGTGACGCACGGCGCAGAGCTTTCAGACAGAATACGGATATATACAATATAATGATCTGCTAATATTTTTGCAAGATCGGCGCATATATATTTTTATCCGCGATATAATACTATATCATTTTCTCTATAAGACCTTCTTATTCGTCCCTTACAACCCTGCTTTTTCCAATTTTCTCTTCCGCAGGCTTCACCGAAGCCACATGAATGTTACTTAAACCGGCGAATGCCGGACTACTCCGCAACAATCGTGCGGATCGGCCCAACCTACGATAAAATAGGAAACGTACCCTGCCGCGTGTCATCGCGCACCTACCGTACCCCTCTGCCCCTCCAGCTGCAGCGTGAGATAGCGCCTCCTGCTTTTGCGGGGCCCAGGCCTCATAGCTCGCCTCGCAAGCCGCGGCTTACTACTTCGTGTCTTTAAGCAACTTCGGCTGGCGCAGGACAGGCTTCGTGGGACCAAGCTGGATCCCGGCCTTCGCCGGGATGACGAGAGAGCCTACTCCGCAGCCTCCCGGTCGCCAGACTTCCCCATCACCTGTGCCAGATAGTGCCCGGTCACGCTGCGCTCGTTCGCTGCGACCTGTTCCGGAGTCCCCTCAGCCACAACCTCGCCGCCGCGCACCCCGCCACCGGGGCCTAAATCCAAAACCCAGTCCGCAGTCTTGATCACGTCGAGGTTGTGCTCGATCACTACGACCGAATTGCCCTGTTCGACCAGCCGGTGCAGCACTTCGAGCAATTTGCGCACATCCTCGAAATGCAGGCCAGTGGTCGGCTCGTCGAGGATATAGAGCGTCTGCCCGGTGCTTCGCCGCGCCAACTCCTTGGCGAGCTTCACCCGCTGCGCCTCGCCGCCTGACAGGGTCGTCGCCTGCTGGCCGACCTTGACATAGCCCAGCCCGACCTCGTTGAGCATGTGCATCTTGTCACGGATCGGCGGCACTGCCTTGAAGAATTCCTCGGCGTCCTCGATCGTCATGTCGAGCACGTCGGCGATCGACAGGCCCTTGAACTTCACCTCGAGCGTCTCGCGGTTGTAGCGCTTGCCGCTGCATTGCTCGCAGGTGACGTAGACATCGGGCAGGAAGTGCATCTCGATCTTGATCAGGCCGTCGCCCTGGCACGCCTCGCAGCGCCCGCCCTTGACGTTGAAGGAGAAGCGCCCCGGCTTGTAACCGCGCGCCGCGCTCTCGGGCAGGCCAGCGAACCAGTCGCGGATATTGGTGAAGGCGCCGGTGTAGGTCGCCGGGTTGGAGCGCGGGGTTCGACCGATCGGCGACTGGTCAATCTCGATCACCTTGTCGCAGAATTCGAGGCCCTCGATCCGGTCGTGCGCGCCTGCGCTGATCCGCGCGCCGTTGAGCACGCGGGCCGCGCCGGCATGCAGCGTGTCGATGGTGAAGCTCGACTTGCCCGAGCCCGAGACGCCCGTGACGCAGGTGAAGGTGCCGAGCGGGATCGAGGCAGTGACATTGCGCAGGTTGTTGGCGCGCGCGCCGTGGACAGTGAGCGCATGGCCGTTGCCCTTGCGGCGCTTGGTCGGCACCGCGATCTCTCGCCGGCCGGTGAGATAGTCGGCGGTGAGCGAGCCCTCTGCCGCGAGGATCACGTCGAGCGTGCCCTGCGCGACGATCTCGCCGCCGTGGACACCCGCGCCGGGGCCAAGGTCGACGATCCAGTCGGCATTGCGGATCGCATCCTCGTCATGCTCGACGACGATCACGGTGTTGCCGAGGTCGCGCAGCCGTTTGAGGGTTTCGAGCAGGCGGTCGTTGTCGCGCTGGTGGAGGCCGATCGAGGGTTCGTCGAGCACGTAGAGCACACCCGAAAGCCCGCTGCCGATCTGGCTGGCGAGGCGGATGCGCTGGCTCTCGCCGCCGGACAGGGTGCCGCTGGTGCGGTCGAGGTTGAGGTAATCGAGCCCGACGTTGTTGAGGAAGCCGAGCCGCTCGTTGATCTCCTTTAGGATGGCGCGGGCGATCTGCTGCTGCTGCGCGGTGAGCTTGTCCTCCAGCGCCGGGAACCACTTGTGCGCGTCGGCCACGGAAAGGCGGGTGATCGATGAGATGTCCTCGCCGCCCACTTTCACGCTCAGCGCCTCGGGCTTGAGGCGCTTGCCGCCGCAGACCTCGCACGGCTGCGATGTCTGGAACTTGCTCAGCTCGTCGCGCATCCAGGCGCTGTCGGTCTGCAGCATGCGGCGGTTGAGGTTGCCGATCACGCCCTCGAACGGCTTGTTGACCGTATAGCTCTTGCGCCCGTCCTTGAAGGTCAGCGAGACTGGCATGCCGCCAGTGCCGTGCAGCACGATCATCTGCTGATCGGGCGCCAGCTGGTTCCACGGCGTCGTCAGGCTGAAATCATAAGCCGTCGCGAGGCTTTCGAGCACCTGCATGTAATAGGGCGACGGCGGGTTCGACTTGGCCCACGGCGCGACTGCCCCCTGCTTGAGCGACAAGGCCTCGTTGGGCACCACCAACTGCGGATCGAACAGCAGCTTTTCGCCTAGCCCGTCGCAGGTCGGGCAGGCCCCCTGCGGCGCGTTGAAGCTGAACAGGCGCGGCTCGATCTCCTCGATGATGAAGCCGGAAACCGGGCAGGCGAATTTCTCGCTGAACACGATCCGGTTAGGCGGCAGGCCGGCGTTTTTCATCCCCGCTCGTGCTGAGCTTGTCGAAGCAGTGTCCTTCTCTTGAGAAGTCAAGGACGGCCCTTCGACAGGCTCAGGGCTAGCGGATGAGAGTGCCTGCTCAATCGTCCCATCCGCCAGATCGACATAGGCCAGCCCGTCGGCCAGTTTGAGCGCCTGCTCGAAGCTGTCGGCCAGCCGCGTTTCGATGCCCCCCCCATCTCCTTTGGCGCGCACCGCGAGGCGATCGACCACTACCTCGATATCGTGCTTGAACTTCTTGTCGAGCGCCGGGGCCTCCTCGATCTGATAGATCTCGCCGTCGATCCGCACCCGGGTGAAGCCCGCCTTCTGCCACTCGGCCAGCTCCTTGCGGTATTCGCCCTTGCGCCCGCGCACCACCGGCGCGAGCAGGTAGAGCCGCGT
>JBIPOX010000256.1:0-3235 GCA_044378785.1 Novosphingobium sp. | reverse complement strand
TCCAGTCCCTTGCGCAGCCAGCGGTCCCAGCCGCTGCCCTGCCACAGGAACACGTTCTTGGCGGTCTGCTGGCTGATCGTCGAGCCGCCGCGCATCCGCGCGCCCTGGGCATTGCGGGCCACCGCCTGCTCGATCGCCTCCTGGTCAAAGCCGTTGTGCGCGCAGAACTTGCCATCCTCGCCAGCGATCACTGCGCCCACCATGTTGCGGTCGATCCGCGAGAGGGGGGTCCAGTCCTTGGTGAAGCCGTTGGAATCGGCGATCATCGTCACGGTGATCGGCACTGGCACGAAACGGTAGACCAGGGTCATGCCAATGCTGATCGCCAGGAACCAGACAACCACCCGTGTCAAAAGCCGCAGCATGCGCCTCGCAATTCCCGTTTGTGTCCGCCTCGGAGTGTAGTCGAACGCCATGGCCAGAAGTTAGCGGCGATTGCCGTGCTCTGGCAATCGCGCGCTTGACCCTGTCACGCCCGGTCAGCCGACAACCAGATCCTTGCCGAAGGTCGGCGCAAGCGCTGGATCGGTGTGCTCGGGCAATTCGCCTGCCGGATTGTCGAGCCAGCGCCACATGCGGCGGTAATCGACCGGTCCATTGACGCTCGAGCGCTTGCCGTTCTGGTAATAGCTGTTGGCGCGCGGATCGAGGTAAACCATTCCCGCTTCCGATTCGTCGAGGATCTCGGCAAACTTCCAGTAGGCGTCGGCGGTCACATCGACGCTGCGTTGGCCGTTTTCGATCAACCCGGCAATCGCGCGCACCGCGAACTGCGCAGTGATTTCGAGCAGGTCGACAACCGTGAAGCCGCCGAAATTGTTCGAGTTGGGGCCGTAACACATGAACAGGTTGGGGAAATCGGGGACCATTGCGCCCAGGTAAGCGCGCGGGCCGTCCTTCTCCCAGATCTTCTCGATGCGCTCGCCGCTCTTGCCGCGCACTTCCATCGGCCAGAGGTATTCGTTGGCGCGAAAGCCGGTGGCAAAGACGATGACGTCAAGCTCGTATTCCTGGCCGCCCGCGACGATGCCCTTGGGCGTGATCTTGTCGATTGTGCCGCTGACCAGCTCGATATCGCCGCGCACCAGCGCGTCGAGCACGCTCTCGTTGGTGTCGACGCGAATCGGGCGTGAAGCCATTGGCGGGAAGTTCGGGATCATCTGCGGGATCAGATCGGGCCGCGGGGCGAGCTTGCGCTCGATGAACGCGACACAGGCGTCGCGCAGCATCTTGTTGATCGGGCTGACTGCGTGCGGGTCCTTGAAGTTCGGGTCGACCTTGAGCGCGCCGGTGCCGCCCGGTCCGACCAGCGCGGCGACGCGGAACCGCACGAAGTTGCTGTGGAAGGGGAAGTTCCGATCGAGCCAGAGCGATTGTTCGGGCATTGGCTTGAGATAGGAAAGGTCCTCATAGAGCCAGTTGGGCTGCCGCTGGAAAAGGTAAGCCTGCGAGGCCATCCTGCCGATCACTGGCGCGGTCTGGTAGCCGGACGCGCCCGATCCGACGATCGCGACGCGCTTGCCGGTAATGTCGAGATCCTCGGGCCAGGCAGCGCTGTGGCAGGCGACGCCAGCGAAGCTGTCCATCCCCTCGATTTCGGGCGTCTGCGGGCGCGACAGGAAGCCGACGCAGGAGATTACTGCGTTGAACTGGGCGGTTTCTGCGCCACTCGGCCCCTGGGTTCCGAGCGTCCAAAGCTTGGTCGCATCGTCCCAGATCATCGACAGGACTTCGGTGTTGAACCGGATATTACCCCTGATATCGAAATTGTCGGTTATCCAGTTGAAATACTTCTGGTTTTCGTCGCGCGGGCAATAGCCCCAGGGGAACGGATAGTCATAGCCGAACAGGTGCGTGTAGCCCCGGCTCGGCGTATCGACGCGCGCACCGGGATAGCGGTTCTCAAACCACGAGCCGCCGACCCCCGGGTTCTTTTCGAAGACCACGAAAGGAATGCCCGCGCGCTTCAATTGCACGGCGGTGTTGAGCCCCGAGATGCCAGTGCCAATCACCGCGACCATGAAGTCCTTGGCCGCTTCGGGAGCCTTGCCGCCTTTCCAGTTGACGCCGCGCGCCCACGGATCGAGCGCGGTTTCCTGCATCCAGATCGGGAAATCCTCTTGGGGCACTTCCCGGCCGGCGGTCAGCGAAAGGCTCTGGCGCATGCGCGCGACGGGTCCGATGTCTATGTCAGGGGCACCCTGATCGCGATACTGCTTCAGCCAGGCGGCGGCCTTGGCCTTGATCTCCACTTCGTGCGCCGGGTCGGCGAGCTCGCTGCCGACCACGAATTTGGCGGCGGCGCCCGGAGCCATGGCGATGACGCTTTCGTCGCCGGTCAACTGGTAGAGCAGGCCACGCAGCACCATCGGCGAGGCATATTGCATCGCATCGTCAATCTGTTCGTCGGTCGCAGCAAGCAGTTCGGCTCTATCGGTCATTGGGCTTTCGTCCTCTCAGTTTACCGCAGGCAAGCGGCCATGGATCAGGTCTAGGTCGGTCAGGCGTGGGTGCCCAATACGATCGGAAGGGAAACAACGCCGCGCACATTGGTCAAGGCCACCCGCTCGGCGCGATCGGGCAAGACCCTCCAGTTTGGGAAGCGCGAATACAGCTCTTCGAAGGCGATCGCGATTTCCTGTTGGGCGAGGTGTATGCCCAGGCATTTGTGGACGCCATAGCCGAAAAACACAGTGCGGCTGTCGGAGTCGCGCTCGATGTCGAACCGGTCGGGATCGGGGAAGGCACGCGGGTCGCGCGTCGCCGAACCGGTTGCGAGCATGACCCGCTTGTCGGCCGGAATCGTCACGCCATGCAGCGTCACTGCACGGGTGGTGCAACGGCCTTGCAATTGCGATGGAGGATCAAAGCGCAGCACTTCCATCACTGCCTTCGGCAGGAGCGACAGGTCGTTGCCCAGCTTGGCCTTCTCAGCTGGGAAGCGCTCCATGGCAATGGCCCCGCTCGGGATCGCCTTGGCGACGGTCTCGTGACCCGCGATTGCCATCTCGAGAAAGCGCATGGCGATTTCGGCATCGTCCAGCTTGTGCTTGACGCCGTTGTCATCCTCGATCTCGAGCGCGATCAGCAGCGAGACCGGATCGTCCTTTGGCTCGGCGCGGCGCTGCTGGGTCAGGGTGCAGAACAGGCCGAACAGGCCCATGTTCGCTTCCATCTGGCGGTCCTGGGTCGAACCCTCGCCGCGTGCCAGAAACTTGTTGGCCTGCTCGTGAAC
>JBIPOX010000255.1:0-3241 GCA_044378785.1 Novosphingobium sp. | reverse complement strand
CGGCAAGCAGATCATCATTCTGGCCAAGGGTCGCCTCGTCAATCTGGGCTGCGCTACCGGCCACCCCAGCTTTGTGATGAGCACCAGCTTCACCAATCAGGTGCTCGCCCAGATCGAGCTGTTCGCCAAGAGCGCGGATTACAAGAACGAGGTCTATGTCTTGCCCAAGCACCTCGACGAGAAGGTCGCGGCCTTGCATCTCGAAAAGCTCGGCGTGAAGCTGACCAGGCTTTCGGAGCGGCAAGCGGCCTATATCGGCGTCTCGCCCGAAGGCCCGTTCAAGCCCGAGCATTACCGGTATTGAGTTTACGTTGCCGGGCCGCTGTCCAGCGCATCGTCGTCTGGACTGTCGATCTGGCCGCATAGCGAGTTGTAATCGCCGGGCCGCTCTCGCATAGCGCCAGCGATGGAACTCGAACCTGCCCTGCTGGTCCTGATCGCCGTGCTGCTGGCGGGCTGGACGCTGGCTGCGGGCGTGGCGATCGTCGCTGCTCGCCGCCGTCAGCGCCGGGCCGAGGCGATCCAGCGCCATGCCCGCCGCCTGACCCGGATGATCGACGAGTCGCCAGCCTTGCCGCTGTTGGTGCGCGCCGACGGGCGGATCGAAGCGTCGCATCGGCTTGCGCAGTGGCTTGGCCTCGATGCCGTGCCTGGGTACCTCAGCGAGCTCGCTGGCGAAGACACGGGCCTGACCGCGCAATCGCTCGAGGAATTGCAGCAGGCAGTGCTGCGCACCCAGAAGACCGCTGCGCCTTTCCGGATGGTCGCGACCCCGCGCGGATCGAGCCGCAGCCTGGCGCTGCGCGGCAATCTTGCCGATACGCAGGTCTCGCCGGTCGGCGCGGCCCTGGTCTGGGTGTTCGATTTCAGCGACAGCGAGAGCGAGCTGGTGACGCTGCGTCGCCAGGCCGAGGACGCGCGGCGCGATTTCGACGGGCTTGCCGGGCTGATCGAGGCGGCGCCGATGCCGATGTGGTTCCGCTCGCCGCAAGGCGAACTGCGCCTCGTCAACACTGCCTATGTCAAGGCGGTGGGCGGCGAGAATGCCGACGCCGTGGTCGCGGCCGGAACCGAACTGGTCGAGTCAGTCGATGGGCGCAGCGCTGGCGAGGTCGCGCTTGGCGCAGCAAGCAAAGGCAGCTCGGTCGAGCGCGTCGTAGCGATCACCATCGATGGCCAGCGCCGTGCATTCAGGGTCAGCGACCTGCCGCTAGGCGAGGAGGGCATTGCCGGATACGCCGTCGACATCGACGACTTCGAGGACCTCGGGCGTTCGTTCCGCGCTTTCCGCCATGCCCAGCGGGCCATGATCGACCAACTCTCGGCAGGCGTTGCCCAGTTCGATTCGCGCCGCCGCATGACCTTCGCCAATCAGCCGTTCCAGCGCATGTTTGCGCTGCAACCGCCCGATCTTGCCAACCTGCCCGAGTTCGAGCGCGTCCTCGATGCGGCGCGCGATGCCGCACGAATACCCGAAATCCGGGATTTTCCTGCCTGGCGGCGCGAGCGCGCAGACTGGTTTGCACGCAACGAGACGATCGAGGAATCGTGGTCGCTGCCCGATGGTTCCCACTTGCGGGTCATGGCGCACCCTGTGCCCGACGGCGGCCTGCTGCTGATCGCCGAGGATCGCACCGAACAGCTTCAGCTTTCGGCGGTGCGCGACACCTTGGTGCGCACCCGAACTGCGACTTTCGACAGCCTGTTCGAATCGGTGGCCGTATTCGCGCCCGATGGCCGTCTGCAATTGTGGAACCGCCGGTTCGCGTCCGACTGGGGCCTCGCCGACGAGGGACTCGACAGCCACCCGCACATCGAGGAACTGCTCGAGACCATCGCTACACGGCTTGCCCGTCCCGAGCAGGTCAAGGCGGTTGGCGATACCGTGCGCGCTGCCACGCTCGACCGCAAGCAACGCGGCGGTCGGGTCGTTCTGGCAGACGGGCGCTGGCTCGAATTCGCTGGAGTGCCGCTGCCTGACGGCAACGGCCTGCTCACCGTGCTCGACATCACCGACAGCCAGAAGGCAGAGGAAGCGCTGCGGGAACGCAACGAGGCGCTGGTCGAGGCCGATGCGGTCAAGACCCGCTTCCTGGCCAATATGAGCACCGAGCTGCGCATCCCGCTCACTTCGATTGGTGGCTTTGCCGAACTGCTTCAAACCGGGCTGGGCGGCGAGCTGAGCGAGAGCGGTAACGACTATGTCTCCGCGATCCTCACTTCGGTCGAGCGGCTGACCGAGCAGATCGAAAGCCTGCTCGACCTGTCGCAAAGCGAGGCGGGCTTGCTGCCCCTGGCGAGCGAGCCGATCGAACTCGGCCCGTTTGCCCGCAAGCTGGTCGATGAGCGCGCCGCGCGTATCTCCCAGGCAGGGCTGACGCTGGAATTGCAGGATCAGGGTTCAGCAGGTGCGATTACCGGCGACCGGCGACGGCTGGCGCGTGCCATCGGCCATTTGCTCGACAATGCGATTGCAGCGTCCTGTTCATGCTCTCGCGCCAACAGCACAAGAGCCGCGACTGGGCGCGGATCGTCGTATCAGACAATGGCCGAGGTATGGACTCGGCAAGCCTTGCCCGTGCGCTCGAAGGGCTCGGCCTCACCGATGGCGGTGGCGGCGCGATCGGACGAGAGGGCATCGGATTGCCGCTCGCGCGCCAGATCATCGAGGCCCATGGCGGAGCGCTCGAAGTGCTGTCGCGTCCCGGCGAGGGGACTTCGGCGATTGTCGACCTGCCCTGAGGCGATGGACGGCAAGCTCCTTGAGCTGCGTGACCTGACCGCGATGACGCGGCTTGGCGAGGCGATTGCCCGAGACCTGCGTCCGGGTGACGTCGTGGCGCTGTCGGGCGGGCTGGGCGCAGGCAAGACCACGCTGGCCCGGGCGATCCTGGCCGCGCTTGGCCACCAAGGCGAAGTACCATCGCCAAGCTTCGCAATCATCGAACTCTACGATCCGCCAGGGGTGCGGCTGCCGGTGGTCCATGCCGATTTCTACCGGCTCGACAGCCCGCGCGAGGCCAGGGAAATCGGGCTTGAGGATTACCGGCAAGGCGCGGTGCTGATCGCCGAATGGCCCGAACACGTCGGTGGCTTTGCCGATGAGCCGGCCTGCCTGTCGATCACGCTCGAAATTGCGGAAGAAGGGCGCCAAGCCATTGCCGGGTGCGGAAAGGATTGGCATGGCCGAGAGCCATGGCGATGAAACTTCCAAGCGGCGTCGACGCCTTCCTCGAAAGTG
>JBIPOX010000252.1:0-3259 GCA_044378785.1 Novosphingobium sp. | reverse complement strand
TCGAAAAGCTCCGCATTCCGATCTTTGCATCGGTCGAATCGAAGGACAAGGTAGAGAACCTGCTGCTGACAGTCGTTACGACGGATTCGTCCGGCCGTAGTGCAGGCGACCCCGCCTACGAGGGATCCTCGCGGTTTGGGCAGTGCCGGGTCTATTTCAACAATACGACCCGGGTGGACGCCGAGGAACTTCGCGAGCAGGCATTCAAGCGGCTTGACGCGATCGTCAAGCGTGAGGGTGGCCCCGAAGCGCTGCGCGCCGACCCGGAAAAGATTCCGCAGGTTCACATCCGCGCTGACATCAATGCCCCGTGGCGTTGTGTCGCCGGTGCGATCTACAACGTGCAGATCTCGGGATATCCGACCGTCGGCTTCATCTCGAACCCGGTCGATCCGAACGGCTGATCGCCGTCCCGCTAGCGAATTCAAGGAGATACTTCGATGGCAATGTCAGGCGGCAAGGACGATGGCAGCCCGATGATGGAAATCAACACGACGCCGTTGATCGACGTCATGCTGGTGCTCCTCATCATGTTCATCATCACCATTCCCGTTGCCACCCACTCGGTCGACATCGACCTGCCGGTCAACAATCCGAACCCGCCGCCGCCACCGCCGGTGCTGCCGGACAAGAACAAGGTCGTCCTCACCCAGGACAACAAGATCCTGTGGAACGGCAATCCGATCACTGACCGGCAGCTGCTCGACAACCTGAAGCTTTCGCTGACCTATGCAGTCGAACCCGAGCTGCAGTTCGAGCCCGAAGAAAACGCGGCCTATGACCTGTCGATCAAGGTGCTCAATGTCATCAAGGGATCGCAGGTGACCAAGTTCGGCTTCGTCGGCAATGAGAAATACGCCTCATTCTGAACCAGGCCCGATCGATCAGCATGCGCTGCCTCAGCGCAAACCCATAGGAAGGGCGGGCATTGCGACCCGCCCTTTTTTGTTGGGCCGACCTTTCTTGGCGGGCCAAGCGCAACTTGCACGAGGTTGGCCTCCCGTGCGTGGCGGTAGCGAGGGCATCGTGACAGCCACTCCATGCCGCGCGGCTTATTCCTCGCCCCAGACTGGCTCGTCCGCACGCATCGCCAGTGCAGCCAGGCTCTCCGCCTCGACCAGCAATTGGTCCTCGGCCATGCCCGCTGGCATGCGCTCGCGCCCCAGCATCGAAAGAGCTGGCACCGAGAGCGGGCTGATCCGTTCGAGCACCACATGCTCGATCTCGCGCGCGGCCCGATCGAGCACGTTGGCGACCCGCGCGACATCGGTCATCCGCGCGCGCGCATCGGCCCAGGCTGCCTCGATCAGCAAGTGATCGGGCTCGTGCTTTTGCAGCACGTCGTAGATCAGGTCAGTCGAGAAGGTAACTTGCCTGCCGGACTTGCGCTGTCCGGGATGCTGGCGTTCGACCAGGCCCGATATCACCGCGACTTCGCGGAAGGCGCGGCGCAGCAGATACGATTGCTGCACCCAATCGACAAATTCATGCACAAGGATGTCGGGCGAAAGCAGCGCCGCCGGATCGGGGACCGGTTGCATGCCCCAGACCACGAGCGTGTAGTCCGTCGCGACGAAGCCGAGCGGACCCAGGCCCCGGTCCTCCATGCGCCGCGACACCAGCATGCCGAGCGACTGATTGGCGTTCCAGCCCTCAAAGGTGAAATAGCTGGTATAGTGCAGGGCGCGATGGGGGAAGCTCTCCACCAGCAGCTTGCCCGGCGCAGGTATGCGTGAGCGCCAGTCCTGGACTTCCAGCCATTCGCGCACATCATCGGGAAACCGTGCCCACCCGGCCCGGTCATCGAGCATCGCGCGAACCCGATCGGCCAGGTGTGTCGTGATCGGCATGCGCGCGCCCATATAGCTGGGGATCTGCGCCGATCGCTTTGCAGCGCGTACCACCAGTTCGAGATCGCGCAGGCTCTCAACCTCGAGATCGAGCCCGGCAAAGCGGAACGTATCGCCTGCTTTCAACCCGGCACCGAACTGCTCCTCGACCTTGCCGAGCGCGCGTCCGTTCCGAAACCGCACGGTAAGCATCTCGGAATCAACGATGATCCCGGCGTTCATGCGATGGCGCGCAGCATGCTGGGGATAGGCGAGCCGCCAAAGCCCAGGCGCCTCCTCGACGATCCTGCGAAACCGGTCGTAGGCACGCAGCGCGTAGCCACCGGTTGCCACGAAATCGAGCACCCTCGCGAAAGCATGCTCGTCGATCCAGGCATAGGCGAGGCAAGAACGGACCTCGGCGAGCAATTCATCGGCACGGAACGGCCCCGAGCAAGCCCGCGCCATGACATGCTGGGCGAGCACGTCGAGGCCGCCAGGGCGAAACGGATCACCGTCGCGCTGGCCCTGGTCGACCGCCTCGCATGCAGCAAATGCTTCGAGAAATTCAAAGCGGTTGCCCGGCACCAGCACTGCCTTGCTGGGCTGGTCGAGCCGATGGTTGGCACGGCCGATGCGTTGCAGCAGCCGCGACGAGCCCTTGGGTGCGCCCATCTGCACGACGAGGTCGATGTCTCCCCAGTCGACGCCAAGGTCGAGGCTTGCGGTGCAGACCAGCGCGCGCAACTCGCCGCGCGCCATTGCCGCTTCGACCTTGCGGCGCGCCTCGCGCGACAGCGAGCCATGATGAATGCCGATCGGCAGCGTATCCTCGTTGGCATCCCACAGCTTCTGGAAGATGTATTCCGCCAGAAACCGGGTGTTGGTGAAAACCAGCGTGGTGCGGTGCGCGCGGATCTGCTCGTAGAGCTGCGGAATCGCCCAGGTCGCTGCATGCCCGGCCCAGGGGATCCGCTCCTCGGTCGGCAACAGGATCTCGACTTGCGGCGGCGCGCCTGGTTCGCCTTCGACAATCGCAACGTCGTCGGCAAGGCCATGCGGTGCGATCCAGTCGGCAAAGTCCTGCGGACAGGCAAGCGTCGCCGATAGCGCTGCGCGCTTCATTCCAGGCGCGATCGCTTGCAGGCGGGTCAGTGACAAGGCGAGCAGGTCGCCACGCTTGCCGGTCGCGAAAGCATGCACCTCATCGATTACTGCGCGCTTGAGGCCAGCGAACAGCTGCTCGCTTTCGGGATAGCTGAGCAGCAGCGAGAGCGATTCGGGGGTCGTCAGCAAGACATGCGGCGGGCGGGCGCGCTGACGCGCCTTGCGATCCGCCGGGGTGTCGCCGCTGCGCGTTTCGATCCGGATCGGCAGACCGATCTCTTCGACCGGGGCAAGCAGGTTGCGCTGGACATCGGTGGCCAGGG
>JBIPOX010000251.1:0-3260 GCA_044378785.1 Novosphingobium sp. | reverse complement strand
CTCGAGCGCCAGGTCGCGCCCGGTCTCGCGCATTTCGGCATGGCGGCGCTCAGCCCGCTTGCCGACGCTGGCGACGACGAACAGCTTCACCTCGGCCTCTGGGGCGATCACGGTGCCGATGTCGCGCCCGTCGAGCACTGCACCGCCGGTCTGCAGGGCGAACTGGCGCTGGCGGCGAAACAGCGCCTGACGCACTTCGGGATGGACCGAGACGCGGCTGGCAAGGCCTCCGCTCGCCTCGCTGCGCAGCTCGGGATCGGCGAGCAGCGAATCAGGGAACGCGCAGGCCGTCAGGGCATCGAACGGATTGTCGGGATTGCCGCCGTTGAGGGCGCACTGCCGCCCCACCGCGCGGTAGAGCAGGCCGGTGTCGAGGTGTGGCAGGCCGAAATGCGCGGCGAGTGCGCGGGCGATCGTGCCCTTGCCTGAGGCGGTGGGGCCATCGACGGCGATAATCATCGCGCTTCCAGCCGCCCAAGCCAGCGCGCCACGATCGCCAGGGCATCATCGGGACGGTCGCTGTAGACGACATGACCCGCTCCGGGCACGACCGCGAACTCGCTGCCTGGAACCTGCTCTGCATACGCCCGAACGGTGCTCGGCCGCGCCTCGTCATACTGTCCGGTCAGGAACAGGGTGCGAGCGCCATCGAGTCGCGCCAGCAAGGGCTCGCCATCGTAGTCGCGCATCGGGCCAGTTGGCTTCATTTGGTTCGGCCCCCACATCGCCTCGGGGACGGCAGGATTGAAGGCACGGTCGCCGCTTGCCTTCATTGCCGTCAGATCTGCTTCGCTTTGCGAATCGCGAAACAGGAAGCGCGCATTGAATTCGCTCACCGCTTTTTCGCAGGCAGCAGGCCGAGCGTGGCGAGGAGCGGCGTCGCATTTGCGCAGCTGCGCCTGCACCTCTTTGGGCAACGTGCTTCGCAGCACCCTGGCATCGGCAATCCAGCGCCGCGCCGAGGCCATGGGGCTTGATAGAACCAGGCCAGACAGCGCGGGCGGCCTGCGTGCGCCATATTCAAGTGCAATCGTGCCGCCCCAGCTTTGGCCCATGACATGCCACCGTTCGATCCCCAGCGCCTGACGGATCGATTCTAGCTCATCGACAAAGCGCGGCACGATCCAGTTGGCGGGGTTTCCGGGCCAGTCGGATTGGCCTGCGTCCAGCTGGTCGTAGAGGATGACCGCGCGTGGCTTTGGCGATGCCTTGGTCAAGGCCAGCATCGGCAGGTTGGTGAACAGGCTTGCGCCGGGGCCGCCATGGATGACGATCAGCGGCAGACCAGGACTATCGAGCTTGCCATTGATGCGCACATAAAGGCGGCCTCCGGCAGTCGGTACCATCAGTTCCCGATCAGGGGGCGGATAGCCTGTTTCGGCAAGCAAGCGCTGCGGCTTGGTCAAAGCAAGGGCGGCGGCTGCCGCCGGAATCGCCGAAAGGAAGGTCCGCCGTTGCAAGAGGCCAGTCACCGGCTGCACTCCATTTTGCTGCCCGCTGCCTCGGACGATGCCAGAGCCATCGCGGCAAGACAAGTTTCGCGGGTCAGGGTCGGAAGGACCTTACGACTGCAGGCTCGCGAGCAAGGGCTCGAAGCTGGGAAAGCTGGTGGCAATCGGGCGGGTGTCGTCGACTTCGACCCCCGCGCGGCTGGCAAGGCCCGCCACGGCCATCGACATGGCGATGCGGTGGTCGAGATGGGTTGCAGTTGGGCCGCCGCCCGGCAGAGGCTCGCCGCCGGTACCCTCGATGACGAGGCCATCGTCGCGTTCTTCGACCCGCGCGCCTGCCAAGTTCAGCGCGGCAGCCATAGCCGAAAGCCGGTCTGATTCCTTGACCCGCAATTCGTCGAGGCCGCTGGTCACGGTGCGGCCCTGGGCGAGGGCGGCGGCGACGAACAGCACCGGAAACTCGTCGATCATCGAAGGGGCGAGGGCAGGGTCGACCTCGATGCCCCGCAAGACCGAGTGCCGCACCAGCAGATCGGCGACCGGCTCGCCGCCGACTTCGCGCGAGTTGTGCATGTCGATCTGGCCGCCCATCGCGCGCAGCACCTCGACGAGGCCGGCGCGGGTCGCGTTCAGCCCGACGTTCTCGATGACGAGCTCACTGCCCGGCACGATCAGTCCCGCAACCAGAAAGAACGCGGCCGAAGAGGGATCGCCGGGCACGACAATATTTTGCGGGCGCAAATCAGCCTCGCCGCGAATTGAAATCCGCCGCGCACCATCGGGATCGGTTTCGACAGTCAGGTCCGCGCCGAAACCCCTGAGCATGCGTTCGGAATGGTCACGCGTCGGCACCGGCTCGATCACCGTAGTGATCCCCAGCGTATTGAGCCCGGCGAGCAGCACCGCGCTTTTTACTTGCGCCGAGGCGACTGGCAGGCGGTAGATGATCGGCACAGCAGGGAAAGCGCCGCGCACAGTCAAAGGCAAGCGGCCTCCCTCGCTTGCCTCAAACGCTGCGCCCATTTGCGAGAGCGGTTCGATCACCCGGCCCATTGGCCGCTTTGACAGGCTGGCGTCGCCCATAAACCTGGCCTCGATCGGGTGGCTGGCGACAAGCCCCATGAGCAGGCGCGTCGAGGTGCCCGAATTGCCCATGTCGAGCACTGCTTCGGGCTGGAGCAGGCCGCCAACGCCGACGCCCTGGACGCGCCATTCTCCTTCGCCAAGCCGTTCGACGCTCGCGCCCATTGCCCGCATCGCCGCAGCAGTGGCCAGAACATCTTCGCCTTCCAGCAAGCCGGAAATGCAGCTTTCACCGACCGCGAGCGCCGAGAGCATCACCGCGCGGTGGCTGATCGACTTGTCTCCGGGCACGCGAATCCGCCCCTTGAGCGGACCTGCTGGCAGGAACCGGCGCGAACGCTTGGCGGCAGGATCGGCGGTGCTCACAGGTCTAGGGCCATTCCTTGATCGGGAGAATTTCGCAGCGGCTTTTGACAGCGCGCAATCGCTATGGCAAGGCGCGCGCCCTGAAGCTGGACGATCCCTTGAATCGCGGATCGTCCATGCCCATCGCACGTTTTCCTCCGGCTCTGACTGCAAGCGTCATGGCCGGTCTATCGAAGGATTTTTCATGGTGAAGCCTGAGTGGGGCGCCAAGCATGGCTGCCCGAAATGCGGCACCCGCTTTTACGATCTGGGCAAGGACGACCCGGTGACCTGCATCGATTGCGGCAACCAGTGGTATCCCGAGCCCGTGCTCAAGACCAAGCAGCCGATCCCCTTCGAGGAGATCGAGAAGAAGAAGCA
>JBIPOX010000361.1:0-2698 GCA_044378785.1 Novosphingobium sp. | reverse complement strand
TCTATCTTCTTCTGCCTATGGTATGGGCACAAAGACCTTGGCATCCTTTTGATTCCAACTTTTCTCATAAGTGGGACTTTCCCTACGCGCATTGCACCGATGACTACGATGGTAGCATTATGTATTATGCAGCTGATGAGTGGAGGAAGATGTTTGACGCCTGGAATTTCTTCTGCTTTAAGATTCCTGGCTTTGAGATCGTTCGCACTCCTACGATGGGTTTAGGTAGTTGTTCAATTAGATTACATTTTGCTTTTAAGATCTAAGATTATTAATTGTCTATTGTTAGGTATCCGAACTACTCGTAGAATCAGCATGCAAGTGCTTTCTTCAAAACTTGCGGGCTTTCTGGAGTACGTTCCTCGGGCTCACTTCAAGCATTTACAGCGACTTCACTACAAGTCCTTGTATTCGTTTGATTTCCAAGATCCGGAAGATGCAGCACTGGGCAATCGCATCACAACCAAGACCTATCATTTCATCTTGTTCGGACCGTTAGCATTGTGCAACGCCAATGATGAGATTGCAGTTTCTTTCTTTAACTTTGACGACCGCGACGGCAGCCTCCTGATCTGGAAAAGCTCGCTACTGATGGCCGCGGAAGACAATGAGAACGATATTGAGTCTTTTACTGCCTTCGACTCCACCGATCGTTTGAAGATCTCTGATGGTGCTCTTGCATCCAATGGGGAGGGATACAATACCTACGGTATCGAAAGCATGAGCGCCTTGAAGCATGTCTACAAGAATGTCGGACCAGATACCAACCAAGAGAAAGTGGAGTTCTTCGTGAAGGTAATACTGCATCACCGCAGCAAGGTGATGTTTACCAACCACTACTATGAACCTGACGAGGAGATATTCGTCAGATATAATCTGACTGACCGTTTGATCGTGTAAAAGTAGGTAGATCCCTTTGCTGTAGTTATGTTACGTTAACAGCATTTGAGAATATGAACATCTTTGCCATAATTACAGCAATGTAATGATATGACTGTCAAAGTATTGTTTTCCGATCTAACCTTGAGAATAATATTAAACAAAGTGAACTGTATTACAAAATTGTTTTAGTTTTACGAAAGAAAAAAACTTGTAGACACATATACACACTTACTCTACACCTACACTTAGCTTACTCACTTCAAGTTTGCAGATCTCAGCGACGAAAGACTAGTAGATCTAATAAGGATCATTTTAAGTCTGCAGATCTCAGCGACACAAGACTCAGTGATCTAATTAGGATGATTAACAATTCAGATCTCTCACACACATGCCAAGCCTGTAGGTAAGATCTGATTGGGCATCGAATCCTAACTACAAATCTGAGTTATTAATTGCCACACCAACTGCAGTACCATTCTGTACCGTTATATTCCATTTGATGCGCGTCTTCCTCCGTAATGTCTACGCATGCTGTATGAAACCATCCATTAGCGTATGGATGTTTGCATGATGAGCCATTATCGCATTCAATCCAATGACTGTATCTGTCCGGTTTGCCGCAGAAACAAGTATGCAAGAGATCTGTCCTTATTAATCCTATCATAGACGTTAAAATAACATATTGTTATTAAAAAACAAATAAATGATTAAAATGTACCTGTCTTGGGATCTCCGGTACCCAGATCTTTTTTAATAAGATCTGTGTTGTCACACAGTATATTTTTGTTGCCGTTAGATGACGCATGCCTTGGGATGATTTCTTCCGGTTCACCGGTATTGTAGTTAATATTTTCGTCATCTTCCCCCAACAAACATTCATCATCATCCGACAAGACATCGATTTTGTCATAGTAGTCGATTGTTAATAATTCTTCCGATAATGTGGGCGCTTTGTTTTGTAGACGATGAATCATGTCGGTACTCAATCTTGGTAGCTTTATTATTCCTTCCACGAGGGATTCCTTTGACATTATCTTGCCTGTATGTTTCGCTGGACACTGAGCAGGAGGATGCCCAGTCTTCAAACAAATATAGCATGGCTTTTTTGGTTTGCTTCTTCTTCTTTTCAGTTTTCGGCGCCCTAAACGTGGTACAATTATCGTATAATATGGGCCATTAATTTATAATAATGAGACTTATTTGTATACCTACCTGGAAGAGCATGCATCATGGGACCAAAAGTACAACTATGATTAAGAGATCTGAAGCTTGGGATCTTGACTTCACGACTGTATTGTTGTATCATCGTGGACACAAGAAACTGTTTACTATACCAACAAGCTCTGCCATAATAAAAAAGTTGTGGATCTCGGACGAATGCATTGTGATCGGTAACTTTAGGATAGACCAAGCACAAACATGCATGAAAGCATGGACGACCATACTCCTTTGTGCGACCGCATTTGCAGGAAATATTTTGATACCATTCTTGATCACCATCACACGTAATTTTCACTTCATACGATTGAGGATTTGTAGGATTGCATGCTAAGTTGCTCACTGAATACGTTACTGATAAGGCAGATCCTTGACGCCCAGTTAAAGAACTGCTTCCACTCACCTGAACTGACCATCCTCTTGTTTTCAAATAATCTGCCCCTTCTACAGTTTTTCGCAATACGGATGGAACGACAACATTTCCTTCTGCTTGATATAACTGTGCAGAAAGCAATCGCTTAGTGAATAGACCGGCAAGATCATTTAAGTACGTCATGTGCTGATGTACTATTGGCATGGATCTCTCTCCTTTTTTGCG
>JBIPOX010000249.1:0-3295 GCA_044378785.1 Novosphingobium sp. | reverse complement strand
ACGCCGCGGAAATAGGTTTCCGCCGGTGTGCCGCGAATGTCGAGCGCGCCAGCCACGCCGAAGAACGAGTTGGTGAAGACGCCCGGCGACTGCGCGACGAGGCCGTAAATGTCGGTGATACCGAAGCGCTCGATCTGCTCGGCGCTGATCGTCGAGGCCGAGCGCGGCGTTTCGACGATGGTCTTGTCGAAGCCGAAGATCGAGCCGACGTCCTCAAGCGGAAGCGCGCCGAGCGAGCCTTCGACGATGATCGTCTCGTCGTCCGTGGTGGTCGGCTGCTCCTGCGCGAGTGCCGGGCTGGCCAGCGCGGTGCAGCAGATCGCCGCGGTGGAAAGCGACAGCAGTGACTTGCGCACGCGGCGCGAAAGCCGGGCCGGAGTGTGCTGCGATTGGAAACTGTCAGTCTTGGTCATGGTCGTTTGCCCCTGGATCGGCCGGACCCGCATGGCGGACGGCACATTATTGTTGCTTATTAGGTTCGGCCCTCTCCGAACGATACCTGATGATATTGTTTTATCTTGTTGTTTTCATTGCTGTGGTAAGCATCTGAACAGCTGAGCTGGGCTTATCTTGATCCGATCGTGGTCTCCTTTTCGAAGGCGGAGATTTTTTGCTCGAAGCGCGCCTGTACAAACGCTTTCTCGCTTGACGCGAGAAATGACTTGCAGGCTTGCGAGTCAAGACCGGCAGAGCACGCTCTCACCGGGTTTTCGTATTTGCCGTTCTGCCACAGGCTTGCGCCGGGCAGAAAAGCGAACTCGAGGCTGTTGCGCGACATCTCCTTGAGATCGGCGTAACCCAGCCCCTGCTCGGTTACGGCGCGCACCATCTCGTTGGTCAGGTCGGTGCGCAGCAGGCCCTCGTCATCGGTCGACAGCATCACTGGCACGCCATAGCGGCGATAGAGGTGCAGCGGGTGCTCGGCACCCTTGACGTTGAGGATAACCGCATTGCTGGTCAGGTTGATCTCGACCGGGATGCGCTCGCGCGCCATGCGCCGAAGGGTCGCGTCGGCCTCAGTCTCGAAAGCGATGCCAACCCCGTGGCCAATCCTGCGCGCACCGGCATCGAGCGCCTTGCGGATGTGGTCCTTGGTCTCGGCCATGGCGACGAGATGCCCTGTCACCTCGCCAGCATGCATGGTCAGCTTCACCTTGGGATATTTCGCGCCAAGGAACCGGAACATCGCCATGTGCAGGTCATAATCGCGAAGCGCCACTGGCCAGTCTTCCGGCTGGACAATGTTGACGCCCAGGAAGCGCGGATCGGCATCGGCCAGCGCGAAACCCATCAGCATGGTGCGAAACGCCTGGCCCGGCGGCAACCCGCGAAAGGTGCTCGACAGATACTTGATCTTGACGTCGCAGGCTGGCTCGGCAGCGCGGGTTCCGCAAGCCAGCGTCTGGCGCAATTGCGCCTCGTCGCGATCGAGCCCGGCCAGGGCCTTTGCCACTGCGGCCTTTGCCGCCGGCAATTCCTGGGCATAGCGCGCCGCGATCCCGGCTTCGTCAAGCGGGCCGGCGGGCGTCGCCATGACATAGTCAAAGCCCTCACGCGGGCTGTGCATCATCTCGACATAGGTGACATTGCCGCGCGCTGCAGTCCTGAGTGCGACCGTGAGCATCTTTGCCGCGAGCCCATCCATCGTCTGCAGCGGGGCGAGGCGATCGAATGAGATGAAGAACTGGGTATGACCCGAAGCCTCGTCGGCGCCGACCCCGATCTGCCAGCCGCGGGTCGAGACATGATCGACCAGCCGTGCATAGAGGAACTGCTCAGTCTCGGCGATCAGCCCGATCCGGTCGGCTTGCTTGCAGGGGGCAGGCAGTATCGCCAGGCTGGTCCGGTCCAGGCAATAGCCCGCTTGCGCTGCCCAACCGAGGAAGTCCTCCGCCGACGGCACGCCGCCAAGGTGGGTATGCAGGTCAGCACCCTTGGGCATGGCGCGCAGGAAAACCCGCAGCATCGCAGTGTTTCCAGACAGGCTTTGAAGCCGGGCCACAGTCGCCGCCTCGCTCGCTGGATCGGCGCGTGCAACCTGTGAGATCGGCGCAGCGGCCAGCGCAGCAAGCAACAAAAGCGCGCGCCCGGCACGCAAGATGGCAGTCGATGCACCCACGCCTTAGACGGTATGCCCTTGACACCATGCTCGCAATCGCAATGAATCCTACGCTGCGTTGCAAAAAACAGAGCGGTCCAATGCCAGCCTTCTCGCGCTTCCTGCGCTATTTCATGGTCGTCGGTCGGCTCGGTTCGATCCGCAAGGCAGCCGAGGCGCTCAACGTGTCGGCCTCGGCAATCGACCGCCAGATCCTCAATGTCGAGGCCGAGCTGGGCGTGCAGCTGTTCGAGCGCCTGCCGACCGGGCTGCGGCTCACGGCGGCGGGCGAGCTGCTGATGGCGTCGGGCGGGCGCTGGCAACAGGAGATGGCGGGCCTGCGCGCTCAGGTTGAGGATTTGCGCGGCCTCAAGCGCGGCCATGTCGAGATCGCAGTGATCAACGCGCTGGCCAAGGGCTACATTCCCGATGTCATCGGTGCGGTTCAGGCGCGCTACCCCGGAATTACCGTCGGCCTCAAGGTCCAGGCCAGCGAGGACATTCACGCCGTCATTGTCGATGGCTCGGTCGATTTCGGGATCATGTTTGAGCCGCAAAGCCACAAGGACCTGACCGTGCGCGCCTTTGCAGAGGTAAGCCTGGGGTTCCTGACCCCGCCTCGCTTGCGGTCGGCCAGCAGGTTCTAGCGCTGGAAAAGTATGCCTCGATCAAGCTGCGCCGCGCCGCGGTCTCCAACAATATCCAGATGATCACCTCGCTGGCGATGCGCGGGGTAGGCATCGGCATCCTGACCTCGCTCGATGTCAGCACCGAAGTCGAGCGCGGACTGCTCAGCTTCACCCGCATTTCCGACCGGCTGGTGCGGCCGATGACGTTGGCGCTGTGCACAGCTTCGTCGCGCCGTCCGTCCTACGCGGCGGCGATGGTCCTGGCGGAGGTCGAGAACGGTTTTGCCCAGCTTGGCCACAGCCAGCAGGAATGAAACGCCCGGGGTCGATTGCGGATCGCAGCGGCTGCCGGTAACCGTCGATGCCTTGACCACGAATCGGGGCGGCGGACACATGGAAGACGCTGGCGAACCTTCGCTGCATTACATCGAGTATTACGAGCATTTCCTCGAACCGGTGCAAAGCCTTGCGCGCACCATCGAGCAAGCGCGGTGGTCGCCCGAATTTGTCATCGGCGTCGGGCGCGGCGGGCTGGTCCCGGCGGTCTACCTGTCGCACTATTTCGACC
>JBIPOX010000080.1:0-5962 GCA_044378785.1 Novosphingobium sp. | reverse complement strand
ACCTTGCCCGCCAGCGCCTTGTCATTGAGGTTGACGGTGAACTGGTCGAGCGCGGAATCCTTCTTGTTCTTCGGATCAGCCTTTTCCTCGGCCTGCGGGGCCTGTTCCTCGGAGCCCTTGGGGCTGCGATCCTCGATCCGGCGGCCGCCCTTGCCGATGCCGTGGCTGATGAAGCTGACCGCGTCGAGCCGGCTCATGTCCTGCTGCTGGAGGAAATAGACCGCATAGCTGTCACGTTCGGAAAACAGCGCGACCAGCACGTTGGCACCGGTCACCGTATCCTTGCCCGAGGACTGGACATGGAGGATGGCGCGCTGGATCACGCGCTGGAAACCTGCCGTCGGGGCGGGATCGCCTTTTTCCTCGGTCTTGAGCGACTGGTATTCCTGATCGAGGTACTTGCGCACCACGTCGCCAAGGTCGCCAAGGTCGACGCCGCAAGCCTCCATGACCTGGGCCGCATCCGCATCGTCGATCAGTGCGAGCAGCAGGTGCTCGAGCGTGGCATACTCGTGACTGCGCTCCGAGGCGTGACTCAGCGCCGAATGCAGTGTCTTTTCAAGGCTTTGCGCGAAACTGGGCATGTTTACGGGCTTTCGCTTTCTGGATTGGCCAGGGATCGGGGTCTGGATCCCAAGCCGGGAGAGAACATCATCGATATAGGGCGGCGGGGCGCGTTTGCGAGTAAGAGCGCCCTTGAGGACATCAGCTTTTGCGCCTGAACATGTCTTCGGCGGCACGCATGTGGCTGGCCGCCCTGTCGCGGTGCCCGGCGATCCGCGCAATTTCCGCTTCTAGCAGCGCAACACGCGAATCGAGTTCGCCCAGCGAATAGCTCTCAAGGCTCTCGCCGGCCAGGAGGCTCGCGGCCCCGAAGCTGCCTTCGGGCATGCGCGGCTTCGGTCGATCCTCGTCGTCCATCGTCAAGCAGCTTCCAATCCTATCGCCTTGCTGTCAAGCCACGCGGAAGGTAGTGCCAAGCTATCTGAAACAGGAGCGTTTGGCGGAAGCATGGATGACCTTTCCACAGGGACGATGTCTGCGGTCTATTTCGAGGAAGTGGGCGGGCCAGAAGTCCTCAGGCTCTTCGACTGGCCCATGCCGCGTGCTGGAGCGGGCGAGGTTCTGGTCAAGGTCGCCAATGCCGGGGTCAACCGGCCCGATGTGATGCAGCGCAAGGGGAACTATCCGCCGCCGCCCGGAGCCTCGCCGATACCGGGGCTGGAAATCGCCGGGGAGGTCGTTGCGCTGGGCGAGGGCGTGCCCGCCGCGATGCTTGGCACGCAGGTCTGCGCGCTGGTGACCGGCGGCGGCTATGCGCAATTCTGTGTTGCCAAGGCGGCGCATTGTCTGCCGGTGCCTGCCGGACTGTCGCTGGCCGAGGCAGCAGGCATTCCCGAAACCCTGTTGACGGTTTGGCACAACATGTTTGTGCGCGGCTCGGCGCGGAAGGGCGAGACCGTGCTGGTCCATGGCGGCACCAGCGGCATTGGCACGATGGCGATCTCGCTGGGCAAGCTGTTCGGCCTGACCATGATCGTCACTTGCGGTAGCGACGAGAAATGCGCGCGCGCGCTTGCGCTCGGCGCGGCCGCGGCGATCAACTACAACACGACCGATTTCGTCGCGGAAGTAGCGCGGATCACTGGCGGCAAGGGGGTCGAGCTAGTTCTCGACATGGTTTCGGGCAGCTATCTGCCGCGCAATCTCCAGTGCCTTGCCGACGAGGGTCGGCATGTCACTATCGCGGTGCAGGGCGGCACCAAGGCCGAGCTCGATATTGCGGCAGTGATGATGCGTCGGCTGACCCTGACCGGATCGACGCTGCGTCCGCGTTCGACCGAATTCAAGGCGCTGCTGGTGCAGGATATCGCAAAGAACGTCTGGCCGCTGGTTGAAAGCGGCGAGCTGCGTCCGGTCATGGACATGGTCTTGCCGATGGCTCAGGTTGTCCAGGCCCACGTCAGGATGGATGCGGGCGAGAACATCGGCAAGATCGTGCTTGAGGTCGGATAGCGGCTATTGGCTTGCGCCCCAACCGCCTCCATCGGGATCTTCGTCAAACCCGGTTTGATCGAGCCCGGCAGCGTCTGAACTGGCGAAGTCATCTTCAACCTCGTCGGTCTGGCCAAACCTGCTTGCCGCGCCGCTCGGCAGCATGGCGGTGTTCGCTGCCGACTGGAAATCGACATTGCTGGCGACTGCGACGGCGACAAGCAATTGACGGATTTCCCCGGGCCGGAAGCGTTCGAGCGACTTCTTCAACTCCGCTTCGACCTTTTCCTCGCTTAGTTCCTTGCCGGCCTCGCCCATCAACACGCGGACCGCTGGTACATCGACGGCAGCGCGTATGATAGCGCCCTGACCCTCTTCACCGGGTTCGATCGTGAGGCGGATAGTCGATTCGCCAGTCTGCTTGTCGGGAATCTCCCGTGCCGGAATGGTGTAGAGAACAACGTTCTGCGCAGGCCGTTCGATCGTGATCGCGAGGTTGGGCAGGTAACTCGCTTCGCTGGCGAAATCGAACTGGGTTAGCGCGCCGACGATCTGCGCAGGGCTAGTGCTGCTGGTTACGGCGAAGTCCTCGCCGTTTCCGCATGCGCCGAGCAGCGGCAACATGCCAAGGACGAGCATGCTCTTCACTTTTGCCTTTGACATCGGGTTCCCCCTGCTTCGAGGTCAGCTCGCCAGATAGGGCAGCGTCGGTTAATTTGGCATCACCAGCTTGTCGCAGCGAACCAGCGGGAATAGAAAGACGAACGGAAAACATGATGGAACGCCTCGTCCTCCACGAAGACCCGCGCAGCGGCAATTGCTACAAGATCAGGCTGACCGCAGCCTTGCTTGGCCTGCCGCTCGAACGGGAAGCCTACGACATCATGAAGGGTGAGACGCGCACCCCTGATTTCCTCGCCCGGGTCAATGCCAATGGCCGCATCCCGGTGCTCCAGATCGGCGACGAAAAGGCTGGGGCAAGGTTCCTGCCGGAAAGCAATGCGGCCTGCTGGTATCTGGCCGAGGGCAGCGCGCTGATCCCCGGCGATCGCTTCACCCGCGCCGACATGCTGCGCTGGATGTTTTTCGAGCAGTACAGCCACGAGCCGAACATCGCGACGCTGCGCTTCTGGCTGCTGTTTGTCGGCGAAGGCAACCTGTCCGGCTTCCAGCGCGACCAGATCATGGCCAAGCGGGCGGGCGGCGAGGCGGCGCTTGCCCTGATGCAGGACCATCTGGCGCAGCGCGACTGGTTCGCCGGTGACGCTGTTAGCCTAGCCGACATCGCGCTCTATGCCTATACCCACGTCTGCGAGGCAGGCGGGTTCCGCTTGCAGGACTATCCGGCGGTCTGCGCCTGGCTGGCGCGGGTGGAGGCGCTGCCCGGTTTCGTCTCGATGGCCTGACCGGCGGCTTCGGGCTTGTCCCGGCGCGCGTTTGCGCCTACATCGCGCTGTGACGGCCGCTCCGCAAAGGGGCGGCCCTTTGCGTTTATGACGGAGATCGAACAATGTCGCAGCCCGCCCCGCTGATGCCCCACGCCACTGCGTCGTGGCTGGTGGACACCACTGCATTGAGCTTCGAGCAGATCGCCGAGTTCTGCGGGCTCCACATCCTTGAAGTGCAGGCGATGGCTGACGATCTGGCCAGCAGCAAATACACCGGGCGCGACCCGGTTCGCGCTGGCGAGTTGACCATGGAGGAAATCGAGAAGGGTCAGGCCGATCCCACCTATGTGCTCAAGATGCACAAGGCACCGGTCAATGTGAGCCGTACGAAGGGACCGCGCTACACGCCGGTTTCCAAGCGGCAGGACAAGCCCGACGGCATCGCCTGGATCCTGCGTCACCACCCGGAGATTTCGGACGCTCAAATCGGCAAGCTGATCGGCACCACCCGCACCACGATCAATGCGATCAAGGAGCGTAGCCACTGGAACATCCAGAACATCCAGGCCAAGGACCCGGTGACGCTGGGCCTGTGCTCACAGCGCGAGCTCGATGCAATCGTCGCCAAGGCGGCCAAGAAAGCCGGGCTTACCGACGGCCTGGTCAGCGATACGGATCTGGGCAGCGACAAGCAGGCGCTGATCGAGGAATTGCGCGCCGAACGCCAGGCTGCGGTCAAGGCCGCCAGCGAAGCCGCGCAGGAAGCCGAGGCGGCGGCCTGGCTCGAAGCAAGGCGCGCTGCCGAATCGGAATCCTAACCGGTTCTCTCGCCGCTGGTCGCGGCAAGCAGCATCGCCGCGCACAATGCCATCCCGATCGCGGTCCACACCGGCAGCGCGCCGAGGCCCCACAGGTCGACCAATGCGCCTGCCGCTATCGAGGCCCAGGCAAAGCCGCTGACGATGATTGGCGCGGCAATCGCCGCCAGCCGCCCGTCCTTGCCGTGCGAGCCGGCCAGCGCGAGCAAGACCGGAAAGCAGAATTGCAGCGCGAAAATCGCCGGGCCGAGCGCCAGCAGGAACAGGCTCTGGCTCGGCGTCGTGAAAGCGACATACCAGCCCAGCGCGCATAGCGCGAAGGCCGCGAGCAGGCATGGCCGCGCGCCAAACCGCGCTGCGCACCAGCCTCCGGCCAGACAGCCGCTTGCCGAGAAAAACAGGATGACGCCGATCCGCGAGCTGGCTTCCTCGTAGCCAAAGCCCAGCTCGCGCGCGGCCGTCACCATGAATGCGAAGCCCAGCCCGCTGAAGGTGACGAAGGTCACGCCCATCGCGACAATCGTCGCTGCGCGCCAGTCGATCCGCAGCGGCTCGTCGGGCGCCGGCTGCGGCATCGTCGCTGCCATCGGCTCGCCCTTGCGCGCCAGCATGACCACCAGGGCAAAGCCCGCGCTGAGCAGGGCGGCAGCGAGGAAAGCGCCGCGCAATCCGTCCCAGGCAATCGCCATGCCGACCAGCGCGATCATGAACGACATCAGCAGGACGCCGACGAAATCGACCACGCCGAAGGTCTGCTCTGGCAAGGCTGAAACCGCGATCCGGCCCGAGACCAGCCCCATCAGCACGCCGCCGCACAGGCCCGCCGCGAATTGGCCCGCCAGCAGCATCGCGGGCAGGCCGAACCAGAGGGCATTGCCCAGCTCGACCAGCGCCAGCCCCAGTGCAGCCCAGACCAGCGCCGCCCCGTTGCCCAGCCGGCGCAGGATCGCCTGCAGCATCAGCGTCGAGAACACGCCGCCGACGAAGGGCATGGCCGCGGCCAGTCCGGCAAGGCTTGGCGAATAGCCTGCCTGTTCGACAAAACGGGTGATCAGCAGCGGCTTCATTGCGCTGAACATGGTGGAGGTGCAGAACGCGGCCGATCCGGCCACGACCAGCGGCAGGTCCATCCGCCTGGCGGGCCTGGCAGGCATGGCCCCACTCATCTGGCAAAGCGCCCCTTGTGCGAAGCCTCCAGCTTCGTCTGCAGGTTTTCTCCCGCAGTGATTGGCCCGAGCCGGGCAGGATTGTCTGGCGAAACACACGAAGGCAGCGCCTCGACCATGGCGTCCGAATCCGGATCGACAAACATCGCAATCGAGAAGCGCTCGCGCAGAGCCGAGGGCACTACCCGGTGCAGGGTCGAGCGATAGCGGCCATTGGTCCAGCGCTCGAGCAGGTCGCCGCTGTTGACCACGGCGAGATGGTCGCTGGGCGGAACGTCAATCCAGCGCTCCTCGCGGTCGAGCACTTGCAGGCCGCCGACGCCATGCTGGAAGACCAGGGTCAGAAAGCCGTAATCGCTATGCGCGCCAGCACCGAGCTGGCCGTCTTGCGGGCAAGCGGGATAATGCAGCAGCCGCAAGGTGACATTCTCGCCCGAATGCAGCCGCACGAAAAAGTCCTGCGGCACCTCCAGCCTGTCCGCCATCACCCGCTGCACCGCGTAAGCGCCGTCAAGCGCCTGCACGAAGAAGCGGGTCATGACCTCGCGGAATTTCGGCGAGGGCCAGCGTTCATCGGGCATCGGGCGAAGCGCGA
>JBIPOX010000295.1:0-2949 GCA_044378785.1 Novosphingobium sp. | reverse complement strand
GATATCGCCTTTGATGGCAAGATCGGCGCCTAGCACCGAGAATGACTGCGCCGAGGCGCTGCGGGTAATCGCCATCGGCTTACTCTCCGCTACTGGCTTCTTGCCGAACATCGCGTCCCTTCTCCAGGAAAGGTCTGGGGTTTACCGCCCGGCCGGCGACCCGGACTTCGAAATGCAGGTGCGGACCCGTGGAGCGGCCGGTATTGCCGATCGCGCCGATGGTCTCGCTTGCCTTCACGGCCTGGCCGGGGACGACATGCATGCGCGAGAGGTGCGCATAGCGGGTCATTAGGCCATTGCCATGATCGACCTCGATGGTGTTGCCATAGCCGCCATGGCGACCGACAAACGAGACGACGCCCGCCGCCGCGGCATGAACCGGGGCACCGATCGGACCCTTGAAATCGAGCCCGGAGTGGAATGCGCCGCTCCCGGTGAAGGGGTCGGCACGATAGCCGAAGCCCGAAGTGATATAGTCGATCCGCGCCGGGTGGACCTGCGGGATGCCGGCAAGGCCGCGCTCGAGCGCATCCATGCGTGCCAGGCTTAGGCCCATGCGCTCAAAGCGCTGATCGAGCGAGCCATCGATCCCGGTGGCCAGGCTCATCAGGGGACCACCGCGGCCTGCTTTTTCGCCGCCGTCAACCGAGGCGAGCAGCGCAGCGGGATTGAGACCGAGCGAACGGATCGCTGCCGCGGTCTTCTGGGCGCGGCGATCGGCATAGCGGGTCAGTCGTTCGACGAAGGCGAGCTGGCGCGCTTCCATCCGGGCCAGTTCGGACGCTTCGGGCAGGGCCGCGCTGACCTTGTCGACGGTGCGCTGGGCCTCGGACGAGCTGTCGGATACGGTCTCGCCAGCTGCCGCGTCCTCGGGAAGATCGCCGATATGGGCCTCGACCATGCGTTCGATGAAGGTCTGGCGGCGGGCAAGGTCGTCGGCGACCGAATCGAGGCTGTTGCGATACTGGCTGACCCGGCCCTCGGCCTTGGCGACCTGTGCCTCGCGATCAAGCAGGCTTACCCGGTCACGCTCGGCATTATAGCGAGCCACCGACATGACCACCATGGTCGTCACCCAGACGAGCAGCAGCGCCACTACCGCCGAGGCGACAAGTGTCTGGAAACGGGAAGAAAATTTTATGAATCGAACTTGCCCCTGACACCGCATGATAAATTCGCGATCGGGGAACAGGGTTCTTAGCTGTCGCCGCAGCGACTCGCTAGCCAAACCTTTCAATTTACCCCCGCGTCATGGACTCTTGGCATATTCGCAAGCCCCGGGGAGCTAGCAGCCGGGGACCGACGTGGCGAGTCCGTTAACGGGCAACATGAACGGATTGTAAGGTGAATCGACCATTACACACGATGAATCGAAGATGAACAGGAAAGCTGGCGCAATCATGAGCCTGCCGGGTGGTTTCGGGCGATGACAACGCCGACTGGGCCGTGCTAGGCTAGGGCCATGACAGTCCAGACACCGGTTCAGACACCCAACGTGCAATCGCCGCAACAGCTCGTCGCCGAACTCGGCGCGGGGGGCAGGGCCGCCCAACGCGTGTTGGCCCGGATGACCGATCCGCAAAGAGCCGAAGCATTGCGTGCCGCTGCCACAGCGTTGCGCGCTGCCGAACCGGCGATCCTTGAGGCCAATGCGCTCGATATCGCGGCAGGCGAAGCCAATGGCCTGAGCGCCGCGATGCTCGACCGGCTGCGGCTCGACGCCAAGCGGCTCGCCGGGATCGTCGAGGCGATCGAGCAGGTGGCGGACCTGCCCGATCCGGTCGGCGAGGTCATCGACACGACGCAGCGCCCCAACGGCCTCGTACTTTCGCGGGTTCGGGTGCCAATCGGGCTGATTGGCATCATCTACGAAAGCCGCCCCAACGTAACAGTCGACGCCGCAGCGCTGTGCCTGCGTTCAGGCAATTCCGTGCTCTTGCGCGGCGGCAGCGAGGCGGTCCATTCCAACCGCGCGTTGCACGCCGCCTTTGCCGCCGGAATCGAGGCCGGCGGGGTTCCCGCCGATGCGGTGCAGCTCATGCCGACGCAGGATCGCGCGGCGGTGGGCGCAATGCTTGCAGCGGCAGGGGTGATCGACATGATCGTGCCGCGCGGCGGCAAGAGCCTGGTCGAGCGGGTGCAGAATGACGCGCGAGTGCCGGTTCTCGCTCACCTTGATGGCATCTGCCACACCTATGTCGAGGCCAGCGCCGATCCCGAAATGGCCCGCGCCATCGCGCTCAATGCCAAGATGCGGCGCACGGGGATCTGCGGCGCGATGGAAACGCTGCTGATCGACGCCCGCTTCGGCGAGGCAAGCCAGGTCATCGCGCCCCTGATCGAGGCTGGCTGCGAGCTGCGCGGCGATGCCCGCGCCCGTGCGCTCGACCCGCGGATCAAGCCTGCCTCGGACGAGGACTGGGACACCGAATATCTCGACGCAGTGCTTTCGGTCGGGATTGTCGATGGGCTCGACGCAGCGCTTGCCCATATCGCCCGGCACAGCTCGAACCACACTGATGCGATTGTCACGCAGGACGAGGCCAGCGCCGAGCGTTTCCTGGCCGAAGTCGACAGCGCCATCGTCATGGTCAATGCATCCAGCCAGTTTGCCGACGGCGGCGAATTCGGCCTCGGTGCCGAGATCGGCATTGCCACGGGTCGCCTGCACGCGCGTGGCCCGGTCGCGCTCGAGGGCCTGACAACCTACAAGTGGCAGGTTCGCGGAACCGGCCAGCTGCGCCCCTGACCAAGCCGCATCCAAAGCCCGCGCCGCGCCGCATCGGCCTGCTCGGCGGCAGCTTCAACCCGGCGCATGGTGGGCACCGGCGGGTCTCGCTGTTCGCCCGCGAGGCGCTGGGCCTCGATGCGGTCTGGTGGCTGGTCTCGCCCGGCAATCCGCTCAAGGACCCGGCCGGCATGGCGCCTTTGGCAGCGCGCTTTGCCTCG
>JBIPOX010000247.1:0-3326 GCA_044378785.1 Novosphingobium sp. | reverse complement strand
CATCTTGTGCATGGTCATGCCCGGCGCGCGCATGTTGAAGATGGGGGTGATGAAGTTGATCGCGCCCATGATCGAGCCGGCACCGGCAAGGTGCAGCGAGAAGATCGCGAAGTCAGTCGACGGGCCTTGCGAGCCATAGGTCGAAAGCGGCGCATAGACCGTCCAGCCAACGCCCGAGCCATTGCCGAAGCCGCCCGGAACAAACGCCGACATCAACAACGAGCAGAAACCGGCGACTGTCAGCCAGAACGAAATGTTGTTCATCCGCGGGAAGGCCATGTCGGGCGCGCCGATCATCAGCGGCACGAACCAGTTGCCGAAGCCGCCGATAATCGCGGGCATGACCATGAAGAACACCATGATCAGGCCGTGCGCGGTGATCAGCACGTTCCAGGTGTTGAGCGTCGCATTGAAATCCGGGTTCGTCGCACCAAACCAGCGGGTGAAGGTATCGAGATACTGGATGCCAGGCTCGGCCAGTTCCAGTCGCATCATGCCCGAAAAGGCGCCGCCGATGATCCCGGCGAAAATCGCGAAGATCAGGTAGAGGGTGCCGATGTCCTTGTGGTTGGTCGACATGAACCAGCGGGCGAAGAACGCCGGCTTGTGATCATGATCGTGATGACCGTGGTCCTCAGCGTGTCCCTGGAAGCCTTCGGGCGGAGCGGTGGTTGCCATGTTGGATCAGACCTTGTCTTGAATGGGGTTCGCTGGCTCAGGTGGCCGGGGTTGCAGGAGCAGCAGCAGTTGCCGGCTCGGGCGTTTCCGCAGCGGCGGGGGTCGCAGCGGCCGGGGCGGGTTCTTCCACGCCGTCGATCTTGCCGCCAGCCTGCTTGAGCACCCAAGCGTTATACTGGTCGCGCGGCAGCGCCTCGACCGCGATCGGCATGTAAGCATGCTTGGGGCCGCACAGCTCCGAGCATTGGCCGTAATAGACACCTGGCTCGTTGATCTGGAGCACCTTCTCGTTGATCCGGCCCGGGACCGCGTCGAGTTTCGACCAGAGCGACGGAACGGCAAAGGAGTGGATCACGTCGGCAGCAGTGATCTGCAGCCGGATCGGCTCGCCCACTGGCACGACCAGGCGGTTATCGACCTCAAGCTGGGCAGGGCCGTCGCTCGGATCGCTGCCGACGATGCGCTTGCCCGGATTGATCTCGGGATAACCCGGCAGGTTGAGCATGTAGGAGACGATCTCGAACTCGCCGTTGTCGGGATAGGTATAGGTCCAGTACCACTGGTTGCCGGTGACCTTGATCGTCAGCGCATCGTCAGGCGCGGGCTTGAACTGCTTGGCGAGCAGGTCGATCGAGGGCACGGCGATGCCGAGCAGGATCAGCACCGGGATCAGCGTCCAGGCGACCTCAAGCACGGTGTTGTGGCTGGTTTTCGACGGGACCGGGTTGCGGCGGCGGTTATAGCGCACAATCACGACCAGCAGCAGCGCCAGCACGAACAGGCTGATCACGGTAATGATCGGCATCAGGATCGCATCGTGAATCCAGTGACCGTATTCGCCCATCGGCGAAAACTGTTCCTGCAAGCCCAGCCTGCCATCGACCGGCATGCCCTTGCCCTGGGTCGGCGCCATGCGTTCGATCGGAGCGGCAGCGGGAGCCGCAGCCGCGGCTGCATCGGTCGGGGCAGCAGCCGGAACTGCGGCGACCTCGGAAGGTGCCGGGGCTGCAGGCGCAGCGACCTGCTCGGGAGCTGCAACCGGCGGCGGTGCCGCAGGCGCGGCAACCGGAGCGGCCATGGCAGCGTGCGGCGCAATGGCCAGCGCGAGACCCAGAACGAGCGCCTTTGCGGCGCTTTGCATGGCACTGACGTGCTTGGCGAAAATCATGATCGTGTGTGCTTTCGCTTCCCTCAGCGGCGCCGCCTTTTGGCTTTGCCGACTCTAACTCGTTGGGGACCTGCCACCCCAATGGCGCGGCCTATACGCGCGCTTGCGGCATGGCTCAAGCGCCTCTAGGGGAAATTTTGAACGGTCGGCCCAATGACGTTGCTTGCCGTCGGGACACTTTCCGAAAAGATCGAGGGACTAGCGCAGGTGACGGAAGAAGAGGTTCTGGCGGAATTCCGCGCCAGCGAGGCCTTGCTGGAGGGACATTTCCTGCTGTCCTCGGGCCGTCACAGCGCCCGCTACCTGCAGTGCGCGCGGGTCCTGATGAACCCAAGGCGCGCCTCTCGACTGGCTTGCGCGCTGGCAGACAGCATGCCCCAAACGCTGCGGGAATCGATCACCAAGGTGGTCTCCCCAGCGATGGGCGGGGTCATCATTGGCCATGAGATGGGCCGGGCCCTGGGCGTTGATGCCCTGTTTGTCGAACGACCCGAGGGTGCCTTCGATCTGCGGCGCGGCTTCGCTCTGGAACCGGGCGACAAGGTGCTGATGGTCGAGGACGTGGTCACTACCGGCAAGAGCTCGCTCGAGGCCATGGATGCCATCGCCCGGACAGGCGCGACGGTTATCGCCGCTGCCGCGCTGGTCGACCGAACCGAAGGCAAGGTCGAGCTTGGCGTGCCCTTCCATGCGCTGATCGCGATCAATTTCCCGACCTATGGTGCCGACGAATTGCCGCCCGAGCTTGCGGCAATCCCCGCCGTCAAGCCAGGCAGCCGGGCTCAGCTATGACCCTCGAGAGGCTGCGCCCCGATCCGCTCAGACTAGGCGTGAACATCGATCACGTTGCCACGATCCGCAACGCGCGCGGCGGCGATCATCCCGATCCCGCGCGCGCTGCCGAGGTTGTTGCGCGGGCTGGCGGCGACGGGATCACCGTGCACCTGCGCGAGGATCGCCGCCACATCCGCGACGATGACCTTGCCCGGGTCCGCGACGCCACCGGCCTGCCGCTGAACCTGGAAATGGCCGCGACCGACGAGATGCTCGCAATCGCGCTGCGCCATGCGCCGCATGCGGCCTGCATCGTGCCCGAAAAGCGCGAGGAGCGCACTACCGAGGGCGGGCTCGACGCCGCGAGCCAGCACAACCGGCTGGTGCCGATCGTCTCGCGGCTGGCCGATGCGGGCATCCGGGTCAGTCTGTTCATTGCGCCAGATCCGCGCCAGATTGAGGCAGCGATGCGCCTGGGTGCGCCGGTCGTCGAGTTTCACACCGGCGAATATGCCCATGCCGAGGGACAGGCCCGCGCCGAGGAATTGGCCCGCATTGCCGAAATGGCTGCGCTCGCCGCCAAGAACGGGATCGAGCCGCACGCAGGCCACGGACTCACCTACGAGAACGTCCAGCCAGTCGCCGCGATCCCGCAATTGCGCGAACTCAACATCGGCCACTATCTGATCGGCGAGGCGATCTTTAC
>JBIPOX010000383.1:0-3326 GCA_044378785.1 Novosphingobium sp. | reverse complement strand
TGTGTTTACCTATGCTCGAGATAAAATTTCGAAGCGCTGGATGTCGACTTCGGATGGAGTAATGTCCGGCGGGCATGTCTCGAGCCGATAGATGCGCATGTCCGGCTTGAGGGTCGACAGAGCTGCTGCTTGGAAATGAGTAATAACAGCATGAGCCTGTTGCACAATCACGTTGTGAGGACGTTTTGAGCGCCTAGCCACTTCCCGCATCAGGGCACCCACCTGTGCCTCAGAATTAGCGGGTAAGTCGAACACGGTCTGCCCGCCCGGTTTGCCAGACATCCACGCCTTGATCTTGTCTAGATAGTTGTAGATGCTATGAGCGCCCCAAAGAGCGTGTACCAGATCGGCCGTGAACGTGATGAGGTCCTTGTCCGTCTCTGCTTGTTGCAGTCCGCTGCTAGACAGTGCGTATGGAAGTCCCACGGCATACCTGTTGGGTGGGAAGGAAGGTGCAGGGTCTTGCTGAATTTCTACTCTGAACACGTTGGGGTAGCGCGCATTAAACGCTTCTGAGCTTGCCTGGCTGAACGCTTTTGGTCCTCCAAAACCATAAACGCTGATTGCTTCATCTGGCATGTACATGAGGTCACTCAGGCACTGTCGCGCTTGAAGTGCTAGCAAAAATCCCTTTGAGTGTCCACACAGAATGACCTTGCGGAATGATCCCACAGTGCCAATGGCACGGGAAAAGGGTGTTTTTAGAAAGGACCAGTCCAGAGCATTGCCCGCATGGACCTCTCCCGGTAAATCGACGAGATTGTCAAACCAGTTCGCCACACTTCCTAAAGCGGACCACGTGCCTCCTGGAACGAGTGTGCCTCTGCACGCCATAATCAAGATATCTTCTTTCGTGTACAGCCTAATCAGAAGCGCTCCCGCTAGAGCCACCACGTCTTGTTGATTCCACGACTTCATGTACATGCTAGCCTCGTCCTGGTTGTCATAGACGGCGCAGCTCGCATTCACTGATGCCCACATAGACGCCCTTTCAAAGGCGCTCAACGACTTGTTGAAGGTAAGTCTCGTCATGCCCGGTGGCAACGTGGTACTCGCCGGACTGGTACTGCTCGCGGATGATGGTTCCATACCTGCAGGGAATTGAAAGCCGGCCTTCTGCAACGTCTCCATTTCTCTTAGGTGGAAAGCGTCATAGTGGTCCTCGTACCACGCCGCTGCATCCTGTACAGAACCGCCTTGGAATGAGGGGTCAGCGCGAATCAGACCAAGGCGCCACTGCTGTAGCGCTGGATCACCATTAAGAAAGGGGTTGTGCACCATGCGAGTCATGGCATCGCGCGTCTGACGCTGCAAGGAGCCCGCACTTTCATCAAATGGTAGACCTATCTTGGGTACAAACGGGCTGTAATCGCGAAGCACAAAGATTTTGATGAGGCGCCCGACAGCGTTGTCTGCCGATACAGCCGCGTTGGTAAATTTGGTCCACTGCACCTCCCGCCAGGCTTTTTCTGCGTCCAGCTGAGCTTGCGTGGGGTAAGGATTTCTGACATTTGTCAGGTTTTGAGACCACCAGTCTGCCATATCCCGCTTCTGCTGCGGGTTGTATTTTGATATATCCGCGTCCGGATGACCTTCATTGGCAACGTCTGATGCGTGTTTAGCGATCTGGTATGCAATTGTGCCCAAAAGCGCGAGTCCCGCAACGATCCCGATAACCGAGGAGATTGCACTCGCTGCCGATGCCGCCAAAGCGCTCATTTCGGCTGCAAACGTTGCGCTCGCGGCTTCTCCTACCGCTTCAGCGCCTAGAAGTGGTTCCCAGGCTTCGGCTGCGAGCTCCTCCATCTCGGCCGCGCTCAGCTCAGCCCCTGCCTCACCTTCGATGAGTGGCGCTTCGACACCTACATCCGGGATTTCAGCAGAGGTAACACCGTCATATGCTGCATTCTCCGCTTCTAGCAATGCTGTGCGCGCAGTTGTCTTGCGCGCAAGTGCTCTTGCAAGGGCTCTTCCCGCCTCACTCAACGCCTCCGTCGAGGCCCTCCCCGAGGCTCGCAGTGCGTCATACACTCTGTTGGCGTTACTCAGAGCGCTTTCTGCCTGCGCCACCTGCCGACTCGCAACCCCTACAGGTCCTTGTGCCCAGAACGTGGTTTCCCCGCTGAACACACTACTATCCAAAGCCCATGTGCGCAGTGATGATGCAATGGCCCTTCCACCGGGCAGTGTGGCTCTGTCCAATTCGGCGATGGCCTCCGCTATACGCCTTGAAAGTTCAGGTGAGATGTTCATGTTTTATTACGTCACGTGATAAGATTCATTTGTGCGGCTGCGTGTATTTTCCATATGATCGGTTGAGAATCACTTTTGAGCGCATCCTCATCAGCGCCAAGAAGTTTGACTTTTTGATCACGGGTTTCACGACCCCTTCAACATTTCGCACCACGCTGCCGTCTGCATGCAGGTAATTGATGAAGTAGAGACAAGTACAGTCACCCTGTTGCTTATGCGGACAAGTCCCTAGGTAGCTCTTGACTGTCGATTCACCCGCTAGCAGACTTGACATCATCCTGTCGTAGCTTTCGTCGTCCACAACGTAGAATGGCTGCTCAGCGTACGTACGGAGTGCCAATGACGGTACCTGATTGCTCTCGCCGTCTCCTGATGCATTCCTATCCATGTTAGAGACTGTAAGCGGTTTTGATTTATGACTGGTTCTGGAGTCTAGGGTAGCTGCAATTTCGGCATGGCAAATGTGCATGGCAAATGTGTCTCACGAAGCTCCCCTGTTTTCGGGTTTGCGCAATCGACGTCGTGCTTGGCGGTACAGTTTCATGTAATCCTCGTGTCGCGCGATGAAAGATTTATGGTAGCGTGCAAGTGCGGTCTTGTAACACTTAACACAACGGAATTTGGTAATCATGGGCTCAGATTCAGAGTTGCACATAGTACAGCGGGCCATGTCTTTTAGTATTACGACAGAATATATTTATTCATCAAACATGCTATGAGTTAGCTAGTCAAAGTCCGAGGCCTCGCAGCCGCGCGGGCGTTTGGTTGGTCCAACCGCTCCGGCCATATCCTCTTCCTGCACGCCGTCAAAGTCATCGTCTCGAACTCGTTTGGCTGGAGCAGGGGGTTTGGGAAAAACGTTGATTCCAGCGGCTTTAAAGGTAATGCCCCACTTGTTAATCGACTTGTTGACCCACATACATGCTTCGAATATTGCGACCACTTCCGCGCCTTTGTCGATCGCCGGCACATCATCCGTCGCAGTGCGCTTGCCATCAGTGTCAGTGATCCAAAACTTAGTTGCCCCTACCCCACTCGCGGTTGCTTTGATCCGCAGTCTATTCCGCTGCCCC
>JBIPOX010000013.1:0-11435 GCA_044378785.1 Novosphingobium sp. | reverse complement strand
GAAGCAATTCCCGGCGGCCTCAATACCATCGAGGAAGACCGGCAGGACCTGTTCATGCTCGTCGAGGGCAAGAGCGGCAGCCTGACCTGGGAGGCGGGCGTGCGTTGGGAAGACACCACCGTCAGGATCAATGACGAGACTGTCGCCGCTAATCTTGCCCGCAGCAAGGTCGGCTACGACTTCCTGCTGCCTTCCGCCTCGGCCAAGCTTGCAATAGGTGCCAATGGTCGGCTGACCGCATCGGTAGCGCACACGGTCCGTCGGCCGCGTTTCGACTTCATCTCCCCTGCTCTCCTCGAAGCGGAGCTCGGCGACAACGACTTGCTTGGCAATCCTCTCCTCAAGCCGGAGACCGCCTGGGGCGGCGACCTTGGCTACGAGCACAAGATCGGCCGAACCGGCGTGATCGGCGTCAATGTGTTCTACCGCAAGATCTCCAACCTGGTTGAGATCGCGAACACCGGTCGGCCCGGCTCCGAGTATGACCCCGGCGACAATCCGGCCAGCCCCGATCCTGTCGACGTCTTTGTCCTGCAACCGCGCAACACCGGCAGCGGCAAGGTCTGGGGCATTGAGTTCGACATGTCGGCCAGCCTTGCCTTCCTTGGCTTGCCTGACACCGGCGTGTTCGGCAATCTCAGCCTGATCGACAGTTCGATCCGCGACGAATTCGGCAAGCGGCGCTTCAACGATCAGTCGAAGTACGTCTACAATTTCGGTGTGATTCAAGATATCACTTCGATCGATGCGGCGTTTGGCGCAACCTATCGCAAGCAGGGTACGGCCTTCGGCCGCTTTGTTGGTGAGGAAGTGACCACGACTTATGGTGCCGACCTGGAAGTTTTCGTCGAAAAGCGCATTGGCGACTCTTTCACTGTCCGCGCGGTTGGCTCGAACCTGCTCAATGGCAAGAAGCGCGAGGTGTTCAACAAGTTCGCCACGATCGAGGAGCAGATCGACCGCGATTTCGACGAGTACGAACTGGAAGCAGAGGAAGCCGGACCGGTGTTTCAGCTGATCGCCCGGTACGCGTTCTGATGCGCGCAATCGGACCCGTCGCAAGCGCGCTGCTGCTGTCGGCCTGCTCGACCACGCCGCCTATCGCCTCGCTGCCTGCAGTAACGGTGATTGCAACGGCCGAGACCGATCCGGTCGGCACCTCGAACGCGGATGCGGCAGACGATCCGGCAATCTGGCGCAATCCGGCCGATCCAGCCAACAGCCTGATTGTCGGCACCGATAAGAAGGCCGGGCTCTATGTCTATGGGCTTGATGGCAAGCGCGTCAGCTTTGTCGACGGCGGCCTGGTCAACAATGTCGACCTGGTCGATCTAGGCGCGAACGGAGTGATCGTCGGGGCAAGCGACCGCAACGATCTCGCCAATGCAATGATCCAGCTTTACCGGCTCGATACCGCGAGCGGCGCGCTTACCCTGCTCGGCAAGGGCCCGGCAGGCGCAGGCGAAGGCTATGGCTTTTGCATGGCGCAAGTGGGAGGAAGGCTGCTCGCCTATTCGGTGCTCAAAAGCGGCACGATCGTAGAAATGCAGATCGGCCTTGCCCCGCAGGTCAGTTTCACCCCGCTGCGCACCATGCGCGTCGCCACCCAGCCCGAAGGCTGCGTGGTCGATACCCGTGACGGCACGCTCTATGTCGGCGAGGAAGCCAGGGGCGTGTGGCGTTTTGCGCCCGGCGCAAGCGAAGGCGTCCTGGTCGCGGTGGCCGACGGCAAGCAGCTTGTCATCGATGTCGAAGGCATCGCGATCATGCCCGAGGGCGAGCGTGGCGGACTGCTGATCGTCTCGAGCCAAGGCGACAATGCCTATGCGCTTTACCGCTTGCCCGATATGACCCCGGCCGGACGCTTCCGCATCGCCAAGGGCACGTTCGGCGCGACCGAGGAAACCGATGGTATCGAGCTGGCTATGGGAAATTTTGGCCCGGCCTATCCGCAGGGCCTGTTCGTGGCGCAGGATGGCCATAACCGGCCGCGCGCGCAGAACTTCAAGCTGGTTTCCTGGCAGGCGATCCTCGATGCAACAGGCAACCGCTAGATCAAGGACCTCGCCTCGGCGATAGCGGAAATCCCTCGCCGCCCGTCGCTGCGGTCAAGCTGGACGATGACGTCGATCACCGATGCAGCATAGTCGATGGTCTCGCCGCGGGTGAGGCCAATGTTGCTCTGCATGCCCATCAGCGCGATCTGTTCGAGCGCGCCGCGCGGGCTGTTGGCGTGGATCGTCGAGAACGAGCCGGGATGGCCGGTGTTGATCGCGCGCAGGAAGCTGACCGTCTCGCGACCGCGCAATTCGCCCAGAACGATCCGGTCGGGGCGAAGCCGCAGCGCTGCCTGCAGAAGGTCGTCGGCCGAGACGCTCGCTTCGCCCAGCTCGCCCTTGACCGCGATAAGTCCGACGCCGTTCTCTCCGGGCAGTTTGAGCTCGGGCGTATCCTCGACAAGCACAACGCGCTCGCCCGCCGGGATCTCGCGCAGCATCGCATTGAGGAAGGTGGTCTTGCCGGTTGAGGTGCCGCCTGAGATCAGGGTCGTACGCTTGCGGCGGATCGCTTCGCGCAAATAGGCGACCGGCTCGGCCAGGGGATCGGGCATCGCCGCTTGGCTGCGCGGCATGATCGGGCCGTTGTCATAGGCATCGAGCGGCAGGTCGATCATCCGGTGGCAACGGATCGCCATGGCCCAGTGCCCGCGCGTCGCCGGAGGACCAGCAATCTGCATGCGCGCGCCGCCCGCACCCAGCGCGGCGGGCAGGGTCGCGGCGAGCAGCGGATGCTCCCGGTTGATCCCCTGATGGCTCTGGCGCGCGACCTGCTCGGCAAGCCGCTGGATCAGCGCGTCGGTAACCTCGGGCATCTGGTGGGGGACCATGCCGTCATGCGCCGCGTCCTCGATCCAGACCTCGCCGGGCCGGTTGACGATGATCTCTGTAACCGTTTCCTTTTCCAGGAACGGACGGAACGGCGCGAGATAGGCATCGAGGTAAACGCTGCCCGAACGGATCACCACGTCCTCGACCGGCATCGTCAGGACCTTGCCAGTCACTGCGTGGTGACTCGCGAGAAATCGAGGTCGCGGGCGGTGAATACCCGGATCGGCTGACCCTGGCGCACCCGCACGGTGGGGCCAATCTGGCCAGTCTGGCCAACCGCCGCCGCCGCCGCCGACTGGCCGCCATTGGCGATGACCACGCCCGAATTGCCGCCCAGGGCCGACAGTCCGCCGACCACCGAGAGCAGCATGGCCGAGCCGAAGCGCTCAAAGAAATGGTTCGAAACCTTGCCCGTTAGCCCGGTTTCACCGCCAAAACCAATCGCGGGCGAGGCGATGTCGACCGAGACGCCATCGGGCCGGATCAGGCGCGTCCAGATGACATAGGCGCGCTTCTGCCCGGCCTGCAGACCGCTGCGATACTGGCCGATCAACCGCGAGGAGCGCGGCACCAGCACCCGGCTGCCATCGAAGCTGCGCACGTCTGCCGATACCACCGCACGCACGAAGCCAGGCACGTCGGTGTCAATCGCGGTTTCGAGCACGGCGGGGATCAGAGTGCCCTGGGTCACCGTGGTTTTCGGATTGGCCATGGCCTTGGCCGTCGCCGCACCGCCGCCAACACCGCCAAGCCGGCTAGCGAAATCCTCGTTGCCATTGCCAGTGGTCGCTGGTGTTCCGGGAGCAGCCATGCCCGGGCCTGGAAAAGGCAGGGCGCTGGCATCGAATACCACGGTCGGGCTCGACAGCGGATTGGCGGCAGGAGCAATCGCCGCCTGGGTTTGCGCCCGCACCGCAAGCACTGCTTGCGGTGCGGGCGCGGCAGTAACGACCTGCCCCGGTGCTGGCGCTGCGGCAGGTGCGGGCGTGATCGCCTGGGGCGGGACAGCTGGCGCTTGCTGCGTTCCTGCTGGCGGCGCATTGTCGATTGCGGCCTGCTCCTGCCGCGAGCCATCGAGACTCCACAGCGTCACTGCGCCCAGCGCCGCGACTAGCCCGACCCCGGCAACCAGACCCAGTGCATCGGACCGGCCCTTTTTCGAGGCGACCTGCGGCAGGACGTTGCGCGTGGCAAGATCGATGATCTCGGCCCCCTGGCCGTCGCGCGGGTCGGAATCCTGATCGTTGGCAAAACGGCGAGCGAGTGGTTGGCTGTTGCGCATCGGTCAATTCCCCTGTCGCGCAGTGGTTTCGGCAAGCGCCTGGCGCGGCGCGACCTCGGCGAGCGAAGCAGGCTGCGCGAGCGGCGCGGCGCGATCGAGCGTCGCCAGATCCTTGCCGCTGCGCAGCACGATCTGCGCGGGCACGCCTTCGATGACGATAACATCGCCGCGCACCGCATAGTTCACTGGACCCTCCGTACCGCTGGCGTCGCGGATCAGGATCGCGGGAACGGGCAGACCCGGACCCCAGCTGACATAGACCGAAGCGCCATCGTCATAGATCCGCGCGGGCAGCAGGCTCGCCTTGCCCTTGCGGGTCCAGGCGAAATTGAGCGCAGCGGGATCGCTAGGCGTCGCTCCTGCCGCAAGCGCGCTCTCGGCCTCGGTCAGGCTGACGCTGGGCTCTGCGGAGCCTGCGCCCGCTGCCGATGCGCTGCGAGGCGCGTCGGGATAGGAGAACCGCAACACATAGATCGGCCGCGCACTGGCTGAGGCGACCAGATCGAAATAGTAGGTCCGCTTGTCGGTGATCACCGTCATGTTGCTGCGCGCGCTCGCTGCCAACGGTTTGACGAACAGGGCATTGGCGCGCTTGTTGGGGGTGACTTGCCAGGCGTTTGAATCGCCGATCGCGACATTCTCGATCTGCTCGCTCTCGCCGAAGGTGATCGTCGCCTGTACACCGGCGCGCCCGTCGATGCGGACCACCTGGTCGGGATCGTAGCGCTTGGTGACAAGGCGCGGATCGGGCGCAGCCAGCGCTGGCGCGGCAAGGCCGGCGATCAGGGCGCTGGCGCCGAGCAAGCCAGCAAGCGGACGGACATTCATCGTAGCATCTCCCGGGGAGCGGGGGTTCGGGCAGCGGCAAAGCGGCTGCCGATGCCGCGAGCACGCAGACGCGGCAGCGACGTCGCCGCTGGCATCGCAGCGGAACCGTGGTTGTTGATTACCTCGGTGCGGTTATCGCGTCCGCCGCCGCCACCGGGCGGGCCTGTGCTCGCCGCGCTCGCGGCCGCCTGCTCGATCCCGGCGCGCATCACCACGCTGGCACGCGAAGGTGCAGCGGCTATGGCAGGCTCGGTCACGGATACGGTCTGGCCCGGCGCGGTGCCTGAAGCCGGCGACGCGCGTGACGGCGCTTCGCTCGGTGCCAGCCCGAACGCATTCCAGGCCGCAGCCATGGTCCCGGCGACCTTGAGCATCATCACCATCAGCGCGCAGTGGACGCTGGCCAGCAGGAACAGCGCCATGGCGGCGCGGACATCGATTGCCCCTTCGGCACCGCGCAGCGCTGCAACCACTGGCACTACCAGTTCGAGCATCAGCGAGCCGCCAAGAGTAACGAACAAGGGCGTGATCGCGGTAAGCAGCAGCGCTCGCAGCCAGCCTGCGGTCAGCCCGCGGGTCGGCCCGAAAAGCGCGAGGACGACAAATACCGGCCCGGTCGCCAGCAGCACGGCGAGCGCAATCCGCGCCGTGACCAGCACGCCAACCGTGCCAAGCAGGAGCAGCATCGTGCCTAGCCACATCGCGCCTTGCGGAGAGAATGCGCCGCCGCTCGCGGCAGTGGTGGCCTGTTGGGCGGCAGCATCGGGAGCGCCTGGCGATGCGACTTGAGCAATCGCCGCCAGGACCATGTCGATCCGGTCTGCAAACAGTACGCTCGCCGATCCGCGTTCACCCATTATCAGCCCGGCGATCTGGTCGGGCGCGCCGACTGCAAGGTTCCACACGACCTGCTGCCACGCCATCCAGCTGGTCGCAAAGGTCAGCACGAGGCCAAGCATCAACATGCGCGGGGTGAGCACCGACACCCCCAGCTTGCTGCGCCCGGTGATCAGCGCAAAAGCAAAAATCGCGATGTAGATGGTCAGCAGGATCGTCAGCGCAGGCAGCAGCGAGCCTTCGCTGCCAAACAGGCGGGCAAAGGCGCTGGCAGCGGTCTGGTTGGCAAGGCAATCGACTGCGCGCAGTGCCGGGGCCGCGCCTGCCGAGGCATTGGCGACAAGATCGGCACAAACGCTCATTGCGCGGCTTGCACGAGAAGAAGAGCGTCCTCGGGCCAGGGCTCGCCAGTCAATGCCTCGTACCAGGCGGCCGGCTCGTCGCCGAGCTTGGCACGCAGCTGATCGAGACGCCGCACCGTTGCCTCGCGCCCGGACAGCACGGTCAGAACTTCGGGCATGCCGGCTAGGTCGAGCCGGACCACTGCCGATGCGTCGGACTGTCGCACCAGGAAGCAGCGGCTTTGCGCTGGCAGGGTGCGGATCAGTTCGAGCTCGTGTTCGGTCAGGCCAAAGCCGTCGCAATAGTCCTCGGCCCTCGCACGCGCATTGGGCATGAAGACCATGGTCGCGGTCTGCTCAACCAGGGCGGTTGAGATCCGGCTATCGAGCGCGTCTCGCGCGCTCTGGGTAGCGAAGCCGACCAGGGCATTGCGCTTGCGCAGCGTCTTGAGCCAGTCGCGGATCCGCGCGGCGAAGACCTCGTCGTCGAGCGCCTTCCAGCCCTCGTCGATCAGGATCATCGCAGGCGAGCCGTCAAGCCGCTCATCGATGCGGTGGAACAGGTACATCATGACCGGAGTGCGGAGCCGCGGGCTTTCGAGCAGCGCAGTCATGTCGAAACCGATCACCCGGGCCGACAGGTCGAGCCGGTCCATCTCGTTATCGAACAGCCAGCCGTGTTCATGGCCCTGCGTCCAGGCCTCCAGCCGACTGGCCAGATCGCCGGGTTGCGGTCGGCGCGAACCCGCCAGCAGCTCGCGGAAATGGGTGAGCCTGCGCAGCGAGGGATCGTTGGCATAGGCAGCATCGACCGCGCTGGCGATTGCGGCATGTTCCTCCGCGCCTTGTGCGGCCAACAGCACGGCGAGCCAGTCACGCAGGAACGCCCGGTTGGCCGGGCTGTCGGGCAAGGCCAGCGGGTTGAAACCGGTGGGATGGCCGGCTGCGATCCGGCTATAGGCACCACCAATCCCGCGCACGAAGACCTCGGCGCCGCGATCCTTGTCGAACAGGACGGTGCGCGGCGCGAATTTCTGAGCCTGGGCGGCGAGGAAATTCATAACCACTGTCTTGCCGGAACCCGACGGGCCGATCACCGAGAAATTGCCGAGATCGCCCTGATGGAAATTGAAAAAGAACGGCGTCGAGCTGGTGGTCTGGAGCAGGGTCACCGCCTCGCCCCAGTGGTTGCCGCGCGCCTGACCCATCGAGAAACCGTGCAGCGAGCCAAAGCAGGACATGTTCGCCGAGGAGATCAGCGAGCGGCGCACCAGATAGCTCTCGTTTCCGGGCAACTGGCCCCAGAAGCCGGGCTCGAGATTGACATCCTCACGCACCGCGATCGCGCCTGCATCGGCCAGGGTTGCCGCGCAGTCGGCGGCAGTCTCGTCGAGCGCATCGAGCGAGGCAGCGCGGACCATGATCGAGAGGTGATGATCGCCGAAGCCGACGCTGCCGGTGCCCAGCGCATCGCGCGCGGCGGCCATGTCACGGCGCTCGGCCATGGCCTCCTCGTCGGCAGTGCGCAGGCGGCGCAGGGCAAGATCGATGCGTTCGCGCGCCTGCTGGCGGTCGGCAGGCGCGTAGGTCTCGGTCAGGACCAGCTCGCACGGCAACCGAAGCAGCGCATCGGTGATCCCCGGCGCGGTGCTGTCGGGATAGTCCTTGAGGCCGATCAACGCGGCGAAATCGGTGCGCGCCGGGCCAGTCAGCTCCATCGCATCGAGGCCGAAACTGGCGCGGCGATAAGGCAGCATGCGGCCGATATCGGTGCCGGGCGCGGGACGGCGCACTGGGCGCATCTCGCCATTGTAGAGCGCGGACAACAGCTCGAGCACTTCGGAACAGGTGCCATTGCCGCCCTCGTAATCGCCCAGCAGCCGCGCGCCATAAGGAGCCAGCGCTGAAACCATTGCCTGACCCGCAGCTCGCAGCGCGCGCAGGTCGCCTGGCTCGGGCTCGGCATGCGGCGCTCCCTTGCGCCTCACCATCCGCGCGAGCCGTTCGGGCCAGCCAGCGTGGCCACGCGCCGGTCGCCGCACAAGGGTGACGAACTGGTCGTTGACGAAGAGCGTGCCCTTGCCCAGTCGCTCTTGCCAGCGTGCGTCGATATGAGCGCAGAGCGGATCCTCGAAATCACCCTCAAGCGTGACCTGCACGCGGTGGCGGATGACATGGTGGTAAAGCACGAAGCGCGCATCGAGCACCCCGCGCAGCAGCACTTCGCGCGCAGCGGCATGGGCGTTGAGCTCGCTGGTGTCGGCTGTTTCGAACGCCAGGCCAGGCACCTGCAGCGCGATCATCACCGAGCCGTCACGCAGCGCCACCACGTTCTCGTCGATCAGCTCGCGATAGGGCAGCCGGTCTCCGGCGTGCGCTTCCTTGCGCGCCCATGCGGCAGCGCCCGAGAACAAGCTCATCGCACGAGGTCCTTACGCGGCATAGGAATTGCACTCCCAGTGCCGCCAGTTGCGAACCCGCGGGCACTTGGAAACCTTGGTGATCCAAAGGTCGAAGGCACGCGGCTCGCGCAGGCAGGCCATGTAACCAATGCCATGCACCACCAGCGCCACCGGCAAGGCCCAGAAGCTCTTGGTGATCAGGAACGCCTCGGTCGTGACCGCGGCATTGATCACGAAGAAATTCATCGTCACCCCGCCGAACATCTGCGGCCGGGTGAGCGCGCGGTGGACCGGGTGTCGCACCAGTTCCATGCGGCTCTAACCCGCCGCCTGCTGGATGCCCGCGACGATCGCGCTCGAGCCGAACAGGATGAAGCAGCCGATGATCACGGTCGCGCCAAATCGCCAGTTGAGCCTGCCCGTCAGCATCATGAAGCCCACCGCCGCAACCGCCATAACTGCAACTGCGGTTGCAACATTGCCGAGCAGGGTGCCTTGCAGCCAGCCGAGCGCCGCCACGATCGGGCCCGAGCCCTGCGGATCGGCGGCCACCGCTGCCTGAGCCAGGGCGGTGCCGGGCAGCATTGCCAAGGCTGCGACCAAAATCATTCCAGTCTTCTTCATGTTACCTCCGCACCGGGTCGGCCAACCGCCCCAGAATTGCGCTGACATAGTTTCGGGTTTCGGTGATCGCCGGAACGCCATTGGCGCGGATCACCCGCCCCGGCCCGGCATTATAGGCGGCCAGCGCCTTTTCGAGATTGCCGCCAAAGCGGTCGAGCTGTTCGCGCAAATAACGCGCGCCGCCTTCGAGATTTGCATGCGGATCGTCGGGATTGACGCCGAGCTGTCGCGCGGTGCCGGGCATCAGCTGGGCGAGCCCGCGGGCGCCGACCGGCGAGACGGCGTTTTCGCGCCAGCGGCTTTCCTGCCAGACCAGCGCCTCGATCAGCATCGGGCTGAGATCGTATTTGGCCGACAGTTCGGCCACCCGCGCCTGCCAGCGCTGCGGCCCGGCGGTTTCGCCAACCACGGTCGCAGGCAAGCTCGCCAGTTCGGGTGCGGCCTGGCTGGAGGGCGGGCTTGGCGCGGCTTGGGCCGCATCCACTGTGGCCACAGGTCCACCGGCGATCCAGTCGTGCGAAGCGCCGTTGATCTCAAGGACGTCGGCCAGGGCAACACCGGGCAAGAGCGCAAGCACTGCGCCCAAGCCCTGCGCGAGCAGAATCGGCCGGGAGAATCGGGACATGGCGCGCTTCATTCGAAACGCGATGGCGGCTTTACATGACAGCTCTGTGACGGTTGACTGGCAACCGGCGATCGCCCTTGAACAAGGTCAGATCGGCAGGCTCTGGCCCGTTCAGCGCATGACCAGCCGGTCGTCACGCTCGAGCGCGGCAGCGGCGAGCCGGGCGGCGGCGCGCGAACTCATCCAGCGCCCGTCGGCAAGCTGGAGGTCATAGCGTTCGCTGCTGGCAATCGCGGCGCGAAACATCGCCAGCGCCTGCTCTTTCTGACCGAGCCGGGCGTAGGCGGTACCCAGGTTGATCAGCGCAGCCGGATCGCCGTTCTGCGCCTGCCCGCTTGCCATGATCCGCGCAATCGCGGCCTGCGCGTGGTTGGCGGAAAGTTCCTTGAAAGCGACCTCGGCATCGGCGGCGTGCGTTATTGAATCGGCGGGCATCATCGCCGGGCTGGCCGTCATTGCTGCGGCAACAAACAAGCTCAACGTCATTGCATCTCTCCCAATTCTTCCCTGTCGTCGGGAGAAGAATATCGCGATTTGGAGGTTCTGCGCAGCAAAATGCGAAACTGTCATAAAAATGCAAAAAACCTTCTTTGACGGCTCATTCCAGCCGATTCGAAATGACACACCGGGCATTGCTCGTGAGTTGATTGTCATAATTCAGACGTGTGCAAGTCATCACTGCGAAAACAAAATGTCACGCCCCCGGCCTAATTGGCGAGTCGCGACGGCGGGTTCGACACGTCGTGCGAGTCTCAAACGTGCGAATCTTAAGGGGAACAACCGTGAAGAATTTCCAAGGCCTCATGCTAGTCGGCTGCAGCGCGCTCGCGCTCGTCGGTTGCGGTCCGAGCGATATCGCCTCGCCGGGCACCGGTGGCAACGTGACAATCAACAATCCGGCCCCGTCCCCGACACCGACCCCGACGCCCACCGGCGGTGCCTTGGTCACTGCCGCGGCTGGCTGCCCGATCATCGCCAATCCCCAGGGGCTGACCGATCAGGGCACGATCACCGTCCCGACCGGCACCTGGCGCGTATGCCGCCTGCCAGCGCTGTTCACTGCATCGTCAAGCCTGCCGAAGGTCGCCGGCCTGCTTTACGAAATGAATGGCCGAGTCAACGTCGGCTGCGACGGCGGTTTCGCCGCGCCTACGACCGCCGCTCCGTTCACCTCGACAACCGTCGGATGCTCGACGCCGCTGACCGCCGACACCAACGTGACCCTTAGCATCGCGCCCGGCGCGATCCTCTTCGGCGGCACCGGCCAGTCCTGGCTCGCGGTCAATCGCGGCAACCGCATCAACGCCTCGGGCAGCGTGACTGCGCCAATCGTATTCACCAGCCGTGACAACGTGTTCGGCCTCAACGACGACAGCTCGCAGGGCCAGTGGGGCGGCGTCGTGCTGATGGGTCGCGGCATCACCACCGATTGCCGTGTCGGATCGGTTGCCTCGAACACCTGCGAGCGCGACACCGAAGGCTCGGCTGACCTTGCCCGCTTTGGCGGTCGCGACAATGCCTACAACGCCGGCACCATGCGTTTCGTCCAGATCCGCTACTCGGGCTTCGTGCTTGGCGCCAACAGCGAGCTTCAGGCGCTGACTCTGG
>JBIPOX010000246.1:0-3345 GCA_044378785.1 Novosphingobium sp. | reverse complement strand
GCTTCATCGGTCAGCAGAAGATGATTTCCATCAAGAAGCACTTCAAGACCACCAAGGGCCGCTACCTCTACCTCTCAGGCTGGATGGTCGCCGCGTTGCGCAGCGAGTTCGGGCCGCTGCCTGACCAGTCGATGCACGAAAAGACCTCGGTCGCTGCGCTGATCGAGGAACTTTATACCTTCCTGCGCCAGGCCGACGCGCGCGAGCTGGGCATGCTGTTCCGCGATCTCGACGCCGCCAAGCAAGCGGGCGACGCGGTCAACACCCACCGCCTGCTCCACGCGATCGATGACTACGAGACCCACATCGTCCCGATCATCGCCGACATTGACGCCGGATTCGGTAATGCCGAGGCGACCTACCTGCTCGCCAAGAAGTTCATCGAGGCCGGTGCCTGCTGCATCCAGATCGAAAACCAGGTTTCCGACGAAAAGCAGTGCGGTCACCAGGATGGCAAGGTCACGGTTCCGCACGAGGACTTCCTCGCGAAGATCCGCGCGGTCCGCTATGCCTTCATGGAGCTCGGCGTCGACGACGGCGTTATCGTTGCGCGCACCGATTCGCTCGGCGCAGGCCTGACCAAGCAGATCGCATTCACCCGCGAGCCAGGCGACCTGGGCGACCAGTACAACGCCTTCCTCGATTGCGACGAGGTCGATCCGGCGAACCTTGAACACGGCGACGTCCTGATCAGCCGCGACGGCAAGCTGATGCGCCCCAAGCGCCTGCCCTCCAACCTGTACCAGTTCCGTCCCGGCACCGGCGAGGATCGCTGCGTGCTCGATTGCATCGCCTCGCTCCAGCACGGCGCGGACCTGCTGTGGATCGAAACCGAAAAGCCGCATATCGGCCAGATCGGCGGAATGGTGTCGCGTATCCGCGAGGTCATCCCCAATGCCAAGCTGGTCTACAACAACTCGCCAAGCTTCAACTGGACGCTCAACTTCCGCTGGCAAGTCTTTGATGATTGGGAAGCGGAGGGCCGCGACATGTTCGCCTATGACCGGGCCAAGCTGATGAGCATCGCTTACGACGACACCGATCTTGCGATCGAGGCAGACGAGCGCATCCGCACCTTCCAACGCGATTCAGCGCGCGAGGCAGGCATCTTCCACCACCTCATCACTCTGCCCACCTATCACACCGCCGCGCTTTCCACCGACGAGCTGGCGCGCCAGTATTTCGGCGATCTAGGCATGCTCGGCTATGTCGCCACGGTGCAGCGGGCCGAAATCCGGCAGGGAATCGCTTGCGTCAAGCACCAGAACATGGCTGGATCGGACATCGGCGATGATCACAAGGAATACTTCGCCGGCGAAGCCGCCCTCAAGGCGGGCGGATCGCACAACACCATGAACCAGTTCGCGGCCTAGGCTTGCGGATCGGCCAGCACGGAGCCAGTCAATGACCACACCTACCCGCTCGTTCTCGGTCTTTTCCGACGAGGACTTCAAGCTTCTCAAGGAGGCGGTGCGGCACTGGATCCAGACCAACGAAGAAAGCGAGATGACGTCGAAATACGCCAATCTCTACCACCGGCTTGGCAGGGCGGCCGGTACGCCCTGACCTGGTTTGCTGCGGGCAGCGCCCGCGGCAGCAAACAGGAGACAAACCATGAGCGAACCCGCCCGCTCGCGCGCCGTACTGTCCAATGAGGATTTCAAGCTCCTCCAGGAAGCGGTGCGATTTTACATCGAGCATCACGCCGACGATCCGGTTTCGACCAAGTATTCGGCGCTATACCACCGGCTAGGCTCGGCCTCGGGCAGGGGCTGATTGGCCCCTGGCCAGCGCGAACGTCAGGCGTCGGCCAGCAATTCCAGCAACGTCCGGTTGAACGCTTCGGGCCGCTCGTACATCACCCAGTGCCCGGCCTCGGGCACGACGCGAAAGCGGATGTTGGGCTTGACCGAGCGGATCGCGGCTGCCTGCATGGGGGGATCGGGATGCGGCTGGTCAAGCTCGCCCCAAATCGCATCGACCGGTGCCTGGACTTGCGGTAGTATCCGCAGCAGCTTGTCGGGGATCACCAGCGCGCCGGGATCGACCCGCATCTTGCGGCCATTGGTGACCAGTTGCCAGATCGCGCACTCGTCTGCCGTCTCGCGGTGCTTGAGCAGCATGCCCAGCAGGTTGAGCCGCAGCCGCTCCAGCAATTCCTCTCCCGCAAGGCCGCGGATCGTCGAGATCGAGTCCCCACCATAGGGCGTGTCGAGCCCGCCAGTGTCGACCAGCACCAGCCGCCGCGCGACTTCGGGGTACCATGCGGCAAGGTGGCCGAAGCAGACCCCGCCGAACGAAAAGCCGACAAGGTCGATCGGCCGCTCGCCGACAATCTGCCTAATTCCTTGCGCCAGCGCCGCCGAAATGCCGGGATGGTCGGCACCTTGCGGAGTCGCCGATTCGCCGCAGCCGGGCAGATCGGCCACGAGCACCATGCGATCGCGCGACAGCTCGTCGATGTTGCGGATCCAGTGCTGCCATGCACCCCCCGCGCCATGCGCCAGCGCGACAGGCTCGCCTTCGCCAAACACGCGCCAGACCATCGTGCCCTCGCCGCAGGGCGTCTCCACCCGGCGCGCGCGCGCTTCCATCGCCAGCACTTCGTCGGGGATTTTCGCGGCGATATCCGCTGGTCCGAATGTCATCTGCGCCCGTGTGCCCTCTCTTGCCTAGATTGACCTTGCCCGCCTTTTAGGCAAATCGCCGTGCTGTCAATCGCCAGCACCGGACTTCGAAGCCCTTGCCCGAAACCGTCGATCCGCAATTCCCGCCCGGCTTCCGCAGGCGGGTCGTGCTCCATCCCGGCGAGGGCTGGATCGCAGGCGCGATCGAGGATGACATGCACCATTTCCGCCTGCGCTTCGAACATGCGCAGGGCGTGATCCTGGCGGCGCAAGGCAGCGCGGTGCGCCATCCCTGGACAGGTTGCGGCGGCGCGCCCGGACATATCGTCGAGCGCCTGACCGGAGAGGCGCTGGCCGATGTCGCGCTGCGTGACCCGATGGAACACTGCACCCACATGTTCGATCTCGCGGTATTGATGGCTGCCCATGCCCACGACACAGCGCCTAGCCAGTACGACATGCGCGTCGCCGATCGGGTGGAGGGCAGGACCACGGCCACGCTCGATTTCAACGGTAAGGAGCGCATGCGCCTCCAGCTTGAAGGAACGGTGATCGCGACACCGGAACCATTTGTCGGGCTCGACCTCAGGCGGGTGTCGCAGTGGAAGCATGAGTTCGACGCCGAGACCGCGGAGCTTGCGGTGATCATGCGCCGCGCAGTCTATGTCTCGAGCGCGCGGGGTTACAAGATGCGGGTGGGGGTCAAAGGACCGCAATC
>JBIPOX010000245.1:0-3347 GCA_044378785.1 Novosphingobium sp. | reverse complement strand
GCCGAAGGCAACCTGCGGCTGGGCGGTACCTTGCCGACCAACACCGATGGCGGCCTGCTCTCGCACAGCCACTGCGGTAACCCGAGCGGCATGCATGTCGTCGAGGTGGTCAAGCAGCTGCGCGGCGAATGCGATGCGCGCCAGGTCAAGGATGCCAAGATCGGCGCGGTCCTGTCGCAGGGCTATGCGGTTCACGGCGTCGCCGGTGTCGCCATTCTCGGCAAGGATTGAGGATCAGCAACATGACACAGCAACCCTACATCAAGCCCCTGCCGCAGCGCCTGCCCGAGAACGAGGAGTTCTGGGCCGGTCTGGAAGCAGGCGAGTTCCGCGTGCCCCGGTGCAGCCAGTGCGGCTACTGGCACTGGGTGCCCTATCCGGCCTGCCGCAACTGCCTGTCGACCGACCAAACCTGGACCGCAACCAGCGGCAAGGGCACGGTGTTTTCCTACACCGTGGTGCATCGTGGCCCCGGCGGCTTCCGCGACGACGTGCCCTATGTGCTGGCGATGGTCGAATTCCCGGAAGGGCCGCGCAACCCGATCGTGCTCGGCACCATGGTCGATGTCGATCCCGACACGGTCCATACCGGCATGCCGGTCAAGGTTGTTTACGAGGCAATCCCCGGCGAGGACGTTACCATCTGGCACTTCGCGCCGGACGTTTGAGTTGGGGCTAACCTGACCCGATCGTCCTGAGCTTGTCGAAGGACTGTACTTGTTCTTGCGAAGAAGTGCGGCGCTTCGACAGGCTCAGCGCAAACGGCCTTACTTGTCACCCCATCCCTTCGATAAGCTCGACGATATGCCCGTCGGGTGTTTCGAGGAAGACGAAGTTGAACTCGCCAAAGCGCTGGATTTCGCCCTGCCGCCGGGCTCCGGCGGCCTCGGCGCGAGCGAGCGCGGCTTCCAGCTCGGGAACGTAGAAGCCGATCGGACCATAGGAATTGCCGCGGGTGATCTTCAGCCCATCCTTCTGGTAGAGGACCAGCCCGCAGGTCTCGTCCGGCGTCTTGAGGACATGCTCGCGAAACCCGGGCGCTATCACCGGTTCGCTCGCCACCATGCCGAACGCCGCCTCGTAAAAGCGCTGCGTGGCTGCAGCGTCGGCGACCGTGATCTTGAAAAAGCCGAGGCGCGATATGGCACCGGTCATGGCTGCGCCATCCTTTCGATCAATTCGATATCATGCCCGTGCGGCGTGCGCAGGATCGCAAATTGCACGGGTCCGGCAGAGGTCGGTTCCCTGACCAGCGTCGCACCAAGTTCGAGCGCGCGCGCCAGCACGGCATCCAGATCTTCGGTGCGCACTCCCAGCGGCCCCCAGCCATTGCCGATCTCGCGCGGCACGCCATCGTTCCAGCAGCGCAGGATGACGTCGAAAGGATTGCCCGGGGCAGCCATTGCCGTCTGCCGGAATTCGGCCATGTCGAGCACCGGGCCTTGCTGCCAGCCGAACACCGCCTGAAAGAAAACCACCGCTGCCTCAAGATCGGGAACGTGCAGCTTGACGAAGCCGGGCTCAGTCATGACCAGTCCCTGCCAAAGTCGACCCCCTTGCGCGCCAGCATGCGCAAGGCGGCTTGCCATTCGATGCAACCGGCCGGATCGCGCGGACCTCCGGAGCGATTGAGCCAATGGTCGAAGCCCTGGAACTGGGCGTCGAGAATGGCCTGCGGGGGTGAGGCCATGTCCGTGCCAGCGGCCATCAGCATGACCTGCGCCTCGCAAGCCATCTGGAAATTGTGCAGCTGGACATAGGCTTCGGCAATGGTTCGCGCGCCGATCATCACGCCGTGGTTCTTGAGGATGACAGTATCGACGCCCTCGAAATCGCGCACCAGCCGCTCGCAGGCGTCGCCGCCAAAGCCATAGTCGTGATAGCCGAGCCGCCGGTAGAAACCGATCGCTGTCTGGGTCATCGGCATCAGTCCGCCTGCCATGGCCGAAACTGCCATGATCGCCGGGGTGTGAACATGGGCGAGGCAGGCAAGGTCGTCACGCGCGGCCAGCACCGGTGCGTGCAGATCGTGGGCAGCCACATTGGTTTGCACGCCTGGATCCTGGCTCAGGATCTCTCCGTCTGTGAGACTGACCTTGACCAGATTAGCAGGCGTCACTTCCTCGTAGAGCATGCCATAGGGATTGACGAGGTAGGCCTCGGGCTCGCCCGGTATCCTGGCCGAGATGTGGTTGTAGATCATGTCGATCCAGCCATGATGATCGACTAGACGATAGAGCGCGGCAAGGTCCCTGCGGGTGCGCCGCTCGCTTTCGGACATTGCGCCTGCGGATGCCTCGGCCATCGGTGTCACGCTTGCCATCCGGCTATCTCCCTTGAGGTTTTCAGCCCCTGATCTTGGCAATCACCTCGCTGCCATACCACTCCACCGCCTCGATGTATTGCGCGCGGCTGGCATGCGGGGCCATGGCCGAAATCCAGGTGACGCCGGCCTCGGCCATTTCGCCGACCGCATCGATGTAGGCTGCGACATTGCCATCGCCGAGCCAGCCAACCTTGACCGGCGGGCCGGCGCTGAGGTCGAAACGGTCAGTGCGGCCCTCGCGCTGGCGCACTTCCTCGATTCTGGCGCGGCGCTCGATCAGGTCGGGGATATCGGTCACTGCGATGTCGCGGTTGGCCGCGCTCATCCCCTTGGCGGCGAAGAACGGGCACCAGCCATCGCCAAATTTACCCGCGCGCTCCAATGCGGCAGGGCTGCTGCCGCCGATCCAGACCGGCGGGGCCTTGACGAGGGCCGGGCGCGGTTCGACCTCGACTGCGTCGAAGTCCATCCCCTTGTAGCTGACCGGACCGCCGCTCCAGGCCAGCCGCAGCACTTCGAGCGCCTCGTCGAACAGCTTGCCGCGCCGCTTGAAGTCCGCGCCGAGCGCGTCGAACTCGACCTTCTGGTAGCCTGCGCCCATGCCCAGGATAAGCCGCCCGTCGCTCAGCGTTTGCAGGCTTGCTGCGGACTTGGCGAGGAGGAACGGGTTGCGATAGCCGGCAACGATGATGTTGGTGTGCAACATCAGCCGGCGGCTCGCCGACCCGACAAAAGCAAGAGCCGTGAACGGATCGAGCGCATCGTGGCCCATGCCCTGATGCAGCCAGTGCGTATCTGGCGAGGGGTGGTCGGTAACGAAAGCGCCATCGACCATGGTCCGGTCCAGCGCGGCGGCCATTTCGGCAATGGCGTCGAGGGTCTGGAACTCGCCGGGTGTGGGCACACCGAGCGGGATCTCGATCGAAAACTTCAGGGACATGGGAATCCTTTCATCGCGCAGGCCCCGACACTTGCTCCGGTTCGAACTGGGGGTGGGGACCAAGGCCGAGGACCAGCAGGC
>JBIPOX010000055.1:0-6833 GCA_044378785.1 Novosphingobium sp. | reverse complement strand
CGCTGTCGCCGACAATGCAGACGCTGCCAGCCTCGGTCATGCCGAGCAGGTTGTGGCGCAGTTCTGGGTCCCTGGGGCGGACTTCGGGCGGCATGATCGGATAGAGGTTGCCGCGCCGCATGAACGAGAAATCGCGGTCCTTGAAGCTGGGGTCCTGTTCGAGCGCCAGCATGGTGGAGGCAACCCCATTGGTCATGGTTGGGCGCTCGCGCTCGATCAGGTTGAGCATTTCCCTCGGGCTAGCCGACGAGCACAGCAGCCGTGCCCCGGCGATCAGGGTAGCGAGGAACGAATAGGCCAGACCGCCTACCCAGAACCATGGCGCATTGGCGAAAAGCACTTCGCAAGAGGTGTAGCCGCGCGTCGCGTTCTGGCGGCGCATGTTGCGGATCACTTGTCCGTGGGTGTGGATCACGCCCTTTGGCGCGCTGGTCGAGCCCGAGGTGTGGACCAGCACCATGGTATCGGCGGCAGTGACCTGGGTCTGCGCAATCCGCACCGGAGCCTGAGCTGCGCCGCTGGCTTCGAACTCGCCCGCCCCGATCCAGACGCGCCGCAGTGCCGGGATCTCGGGTATCATCAGACGACTGTCCGGCGCGCATCCTAGCACCTGGGTTAGCACCTCGCGGAAATCACGGCGGCGATAGGCCTGAGCGCAGATCAGGTATTCGCAGTCCGAACGCGCCAGCAGGCCCGCCAGCTCGTGCGGGGTCGACATCGTGCTGAAAGGCAGGGCGACCGCGCCGATCCGGGTGATACCAAGAAAGGTGACGGCAAATTCGGCGCTGTTGCCCATCAGCATGGCGACTCGGCTACCGCGTCCGACCCCGGCGGCGATCAGTCCGGCGGCGAGTTGGCGCGAGCGTTGCTCGACCTCGGCAAAGCTGAGCCGTTCGCTGTCAATAACGATGAATACCTTGTCGCCGAGCGCGGCCTGCGCTTCGAGCACCCCACCGATCGTCTCGGGGTTCACTGGCCATCCCCGAACAGCGCCTCCAGCTCGACCTTGCGGATCTTGCCGGAAACGGTGAGCGGCATGGCCTCAAGCAAGCGCCAGTGGCGGGGCACCTTGAACCGGGCGATCGATTGCGCAGCATGGGCCTCAAGCTGCGCAAAGTCGATGCTCTGCCCGGGTTTTGCTGTCACCACCGCGCCGACCTCGTGGCCGAGCCGTTCATGCGCTACCTTGACCGCAGCTGCCATCGCCACTGCCGGGTGCGAGAGCAGCGCATCCTCGACTTCGGCCGGATAGATATTCTCGCCGCCCCGAATGATGACCTCGCGCAGGCGACCGGCGAAGCGGAAATAGCCGTCCTCGCCCATCCAGCCGAGATCGCCGGTGCGCAGGAAGCCGTCAGGGCGGATGGTCTGCGCGGTGGCTTCGGGATTGCCCCAGTAGCAGATCATGTTGCCAGGGCTGCGCGCGAGAATTTCGCCGACCACGCCTGGCAGCACTGGCTCGCCGCTTTCGGGATCGGCGATCATGACTTCGGTATGCGGCGAGGCGCGACCGATGGTCTCGCACAGCACCTCGACCGGGTCCTCGAGCACCGTGTTTGTCACTGCGCCGCTTTCCGACTGGCCATAGCCGATGGCGCAATGGGCGCCGGTCTGTTGTTCGACCGCGCGAACCAGCCTAGGCGGTACGCTTGCGCCGCCCAGCGTGACCAGCCGCACCGCGCGGTCGCTGGGCAGGTCGGGCGAGGACAGTATGTCATGCCACATCGTCGGCACGCCGCCCATCCGCGACGGGCGCAGCTCGCGCATCAGGCGCACGGTCTCGTCACGGTCATAGCGTTCGAGCACGACAAAAGCGCTGCCCGTGGCGAGCGCGCCGACCATGATCGCAATCGAGCCGCCGATGTGGTGATAGGGCACAGCGTTGAGCCACACGTCATGCTCGTTGCCGCCATAGACCGCCGGTCGCAGCCAGCCGCCATAGAGCACGCCAAGCTGGGTCAGCAGCGCGCCTTTGGACTTGCCGGTGGTGCCGCTGGTGAACTGAATCAGGCAGGGCGCGTCGGGGCCGGGATCGGATATGTCGCCGGTCCGGTCGATTTCGGCAATCGCAGCCACATTCGACAGCGGCAGCACCGGGAATTGGGCGATGGCCTCAAGCCGGGGCGCAAGATCGGCATCGCGAAACCCGATCCCGGCAAAGCCCAGCGAGGGCTCGATCGTCGCGCAGGCGTGGCGCACTTCGGGATCGGTCCAGCCCGTGTTGAAATGGGCGACGATCATCCGGCCAATGCGCAGGCATGTTGCAGGATCACGCTCTCGACCGCGTTGCGCGACCAGATCGCCACGCGCGATCCCGGCGCGCAGCGTTCGGTCAGCCACAGCGCGACATTGTGGGCGCGGCGCACCATATCGGCATAACTGATCGGTGCCACCCCGCCGCTATCAAGCGGCACCAGCATCGCCGGGCGAGAGCCGAAACGCTGCGCCTGGCGGCGCAACAGGGCTGCCAGCGAGCCTTGCGGGATCGGTGGCTCGTTGCCGCCATGGCGAATAGAAAGTCCTTCCTTTGCAGGACTCTCGACCGCATTCATGAGGGCCAGTCTCCGCTCAGGGCCAGCTTTGGATCAAGCCCGGGAAACTGCACCGGACGCTTCTCGCGAACCGCCGCGATCCCTTCCTTGACGTCCTCGCCGCGCAGCACTTCGTCGAGCAAGCGCTCCGAGCGTGCAAAGCTGGGCGTGAAGCCGTCCATCAGATCGCAGTACAGTTGCATCTTGACCGTGCGCATGGCGAGAGGCGAGCAATTTGCGGCCAGATCGCGGGCATAGGCCAGAGCCGCCTCGAACATCGCCTCGCCTTCGATGACGCGGTTGACGAGACCGATCGCGGCGGCCTCGCTGCCCGACAAGGTGCGGCCCGACAGCATGATGTCATTGGCCGCGCCGACCCCGACGAGACGGCTCAGCATCCAGGTTATGCCCATCTCGCCAACAATCCCGCGCCTTACATAGGGCGCACCAATCTTTGCATCGGGCGTGGCGAAGCGGATATCGCAGAACATCGCCTGTTGCAGGCCGATGCCAAGGCACGGCCCGTGGATTGCGGCGACGATCGGCTTGCCGATCGACAGCGGGAACCAGTACTCGCGCTTGTCCGCCGCGCGCAGTGCCTCGCTCTCTGCGTCGGGCGCGCGGATCAGGCCAAGGTCGGCGCCGGCGCAGAACCCCCGGCCCGCGCCGCGCACCAGGATTGCGCGGACCGCAGGATCCCTGGCAAACCGTTCGAGCACGTCGAAATAGGCCAGCCGCATCGCCGGGGTCCAGGCGTTGAGCTTGTCGGGTCGATTGAGCGTGACCAGGCCGAGGCCGTCGGAGACCTCGCTCAGAACTGGCGTTTCCTCTCCGAGCGCGCTCACGGATTGGCGGTCGCGGTCAGATCGGCGACATTGTCGCGCATCACCTTGCGGGTGTCGTCGGCATTGAGACTGCTGATGCTGTCGAGGAAATCGGTCGGCGCGACGACACCCTCGGTATGCGGCCAGTCGCTGCCGAAAATGATCCGATCGATCGGGATGTCCTTGACCAGGTCCTCGATCCGGTCCTCCCAGAACGGGGTGACCCAGACGTGTTCGATGAACTGGTCGACCGGGTTGGTCTGGTAATAGCCCCTGGTCTGGGCATGGCCGCGATACAGGCGGGTAAGCAGCGGCTTGACCCAGCTTGCCCCGTTCTCGACCGAGGCGACGCGCAGGCGCGGGAAGCGCTCGAACACCTTGTGGCAGACGAGCGCGGCGAAGAAGTCGGGCACCGCGCGCTGCGAGGTAACTACCTTGTGCATCGGCGAGACGCTGAAGGCACCGTATCCGCCCCATGGCTCCCACATGTTGCCGAGGAAGTCGTAGCCGTCGTTGCCGGCATGCGGCGCGACGACCAGGTTCGCCTCCTGACAGCGCGCCCAGAACGGATCGTATTCGCTCGCGCCCGGCGAGGTGGTGCCGGTCCTGGTATAGACCGGGCCATTGCGCAGCGAGATCAACTTGGCGCCCTGGCGGATCGCCCATTCGACTTCCTCGACCGCCCAGTCGGGATCGGACAGGGTGATCACCGGTGCGCCGAAGATGCGATCCTTGTAGGCAAAGCCCCAGTCCTCCTCCAGCCAGCGATTGAACGAGCGCAAGGTCGCCGCGGCTGCGTCGATATCGGGCTGCATCGGCACTTCGAGCGTGACTGCCAGGGTCGGAAACAGCCAGGTTGCTCCGACGCCCTGTTCGTCCATCACTCTGAGCCGCGCGTCGCGGTTGCGGTATTCGGGGCGGCTGCTGATCGGTTCGAGATCGCCCATCGCGGTCTTGAGGTCGGCCCCTTCGAGCTTGGCGGCGAAATAGTCATGCAGGCAGCCGGGCTTGGCGATCGGATCGAAGGTCGGGTTGGGAATGAAGCCATAGAGCTTGTCGCCGAGCATCAGCCGCTTGCGCCCGGCCATCTCGATCCACTTGGGGCCGCGCCGTTTCCACTGCGCCGGCAAGTGGCGCGTGAGCGCGTCCTCGGCTTCGTAATAGTGGTTGTCGGCGTCGAACACGGCATAGCCGAGCCGCGGATCGGGGCGCAGGCCCTCGACTGCGTCGGGAAACCGTTCCGCTATTGCTTGCGTGGCCATTCCTGCTCTCCTTGCTCCCCACCCGAGACTGGACTTGCACCGGCGAATCGTCAATTGCGGCACAAGGACTTGAGGGACTTTCCAAATATCTAACCATTAGAGCGGTGTCGGGCAATCGCCGATGCGATGACCGGGCCCGCGCTATCATGGCGAAGCACGCTATGAGTTGATATTTGACAATTCAGGTGGCCTCGCGAATCGCAAGTCTTCTAAAAGTTAGATGATTGAAAGTATCAAGGGGATAGGCGGATGAGCGAGAACGATCCGAAAGTCGGTGCCGGCTTCGAGCACGAGGATCTGTCGAACAGCGTGACCTACGAGATTGTCGAGGATCACATCTGCCTCATCACCCTCAATCGCGCGGATCGCCGCAACGCCATCGCGATTCCGGGCATGAATGACCTGCTCCACCAGCAGTTCGAGCGCGCCCAGGACGACGACATGGTCAAGGTGATCGTGCTGCGCGCCGACGGACCCGATTTCTGCGCCGGCGAAGACACGCGCAAGACCCCGATCGAAAGCTTCGGCCTCAAGAAGGGCGCGCGCCTGCCGCAGTCGGTGCGGATGCGCAACATGCGCCATACCTACGAGACTTTGCAGCGCGGAATGATCTGGGGCGACAAGGTGACGATCGCGGCTTGCCAGGGCAACGTCATGGGCCTTGGCATGTCGCTGGCACTGGCCTGCGACATGATGGTCTGTGCCGATGATGCCCGTTTTGCTCGCCGCCAGTCGCGCATCGGCTTTGGTGCCTTTGATGGCCAGCTGCCGATCGCCCTGCTCAAGATGGGGCTCAATCGCGGCATGGAGGTTCAGCTGACCGGACGCTCGGTCTATGCCGCCGAGATGAAGGAATGGGGCATCGCCAATTCGGTGGTGCCTGCCGACCAGCTCGACGAGGAGGCGATGCGTTTTGCCCGCGCCGTCGCCGCGCTGTCGACCGATGGCCTGATGCTGAGCAAGCGGGCGATGCACCAGTACCTGCACGGTCTCGGCATTGCCGCATTCCAGAACTTTGCGAGCATCGGCCACCCGTTGTTCACCAATATCGTCTGGCGCGACGACGAGTTCAACTTCCTGAACGAGCGCAACAAGGCAGGCGACAACAAGACTGTCTGGAAAAAGCTCAACAAGATTTTCAAGGATCTGGGTTTCGATTGAGCTGTCCTTGGCTCTGAAAAACACTGCGTCATCCCCGCGCAGGCGGGGATCCATCTCAGGCGGCAGATAATGGAAGCTCTGTTGGGAGATGGGTTCCCGCTTTCGCGGGAATGACGAAAGCTGGCAATTGCGAGTTGGGTCGTTAAGGCGAAGCGGCGATGACTAACAACCCACTCCCCGATCCAGAAAAAGCCCCCGGCTATCGCCGTCGGATCGTTATCGAACCGGCACCCGGCTTGGTCAGTGCCGAGCTGGAGGACGATTATCATCGCATGCTGGTCACCCTGCGGCACGAGCAGGGCATGATCACCGGGGTTTCGAGCGAGATGAAGCGCGGCCCCTGGACTACCTGTGACGGAGCCATGGCTGTGCTGGCCCAGACCTTCATGGGCAAGCGGCTCGACGATCCCTTGGTCAAGCGGATGAAGCCGCTCAATTGCACGCATCTCTATGATCTGGCGACCTTCTGCGCGGGCCACGCGGGCGAGCGCGCGCGGGTCACCTACGAGATATTCACCAGCGACCCGGTCGAGGGGCGCCTGGTGACGCGGCTATACCGCGACGGGGAGCACCTGTTCGACTGGACGCTGCAGGACGGAAAATTCGTCACCCCCGAGACTATCGCAGGCAAGGGGCTGACCCAAATCGGCGAATGGCTCGACAGCCTGGCACCGCGCGAACAGGAGGCCGCGCGGATATTGCGCTGGGCGAGCATGGTCGCGGGCGGTCGCGGCATATCGATGCCTGCTGGCATGGTCGGGTCGGACATTGGCATGATCGGTTCGTGCCATACCTTCCAGCCGGGACGAGCCGACGAGGCGCGCCGCAAACCCGGCGCGGACGTCGATTTCAGCGCTCCGGGGCGCGAGGCGCTGGCCGACCGGGCGGAGGTGTTTGCGCGGGGGTGAGGAATTTCGGCGCTCGCAAAGGCGCAAAGGCGCAAAGTCGCCAGGCCGGGCGCGCCGCATCTTCGTGTCTTCGTGTGAGAAAAATGGACCCTGAAACAAGTTCAGGGTGACGAACAGGTGAGCCTCAGGCTCCGTTTCACTCCCCCT
>JBIPOX010000151.1:0-4670 GCA_044378785.1 Novosphingobium sp. | reverse complement strand
GTTCATCCATGGTTCGGTGTTCCTGAGCGGCGGGACTTCGCCTTGCCGCGCGCCGTGTCTGGCGAGCAGGTCGATATAATCCTGCATGTCCTCATCGCTCCAGAACGCCGCCACGCCCGGACCTTTGAGAATGCCGAGCAGTTCGCACCCTTCAGGACCCGCGATCCACGGGCCGAACCGGTCGCCGTGGACGAGGTAGATATGCGCGCCCGCCTTGCACAGCCGGTCCCCGACCATGACCTCGCCTGCCAGCACATAGACCACGTGATCCGACTGGTGGCCGTGGCGCAGCGAAATCATGCCCGGATCCCACTTGTTGTAGAAGGTGAACATCGAAGGGGCCGGGAGCAGGAACCGCTCCCAGATCGAGGCGCTGCGCCCGTCCACGAATTCGATGCGCACCACCTCGCGCGCTTCGCAGTCTTGCGTGTCGACGATGCGTGGTCCTCCGAGCATCAGATCACTCCTCGTTCCTTCAGACCGCCGATCGCGGTCGCATCATAGCCAAGCTCGCCCAGCACCTCGGCATTGTGCTCGCCCAGCAGAGGCGCGCGCCGCGCGATCACGCCCGGCGTCTCCGACATCTCGAACGGCGTCTGGATCACTGGCGCGGGCTTGGAAAGGCCGGGATAGTCGACCGGCTTGAGATAACCCATCGCCTTGATGTGCTCCTGCTCCAGCACTTGCCGGGGCGAGAGCACCTCGGCGGCCGGAATGCGGTTTTCCTCGAGTACGGCCATCGCCGCGTCGAACGTCTGGGTGTCGCACCACTCCTGCATGCGGGCGTTGAGGATCTTGCCATTGGCGGCGCGCTGCTCGTCGCGCAGGAAGCGCGGGTCGGTGATCCACTCCACCTCGCCGACCATCCGGCACCAGCGGTGGAACAGCGGCGTCCCGGTCACCTGCACGAGGATCCAGCGCCCCTCGATGGCGAACAGGTCGCAGGGGCCTACTGCCAGGCCGCGGTTGCCGATGCGGCCATGATCCTGCTCCATGATCGCCTGGTCGATCAGCAGTGCGTCCGACACGGCGAGCGCCGAAAGCAGCAGCGAGGCCTGAACATGCTGGCCCTCGCCGGTCTTGTCGCGGTGGATGAGCGCTGCCATGGCGGCGATGGCGAGGTTCTGCGCCGTGGCATAGTCGACATAAGGCACCATGAAGCGATAGGGCTGATCCTCTGGCCCGGTGCGATAGACCGCGCCCGACATGACCTGCCCAATCCCGTCGAAGCCGATGCGGTTCGAGTAAGGTCCGCCGCGCCCGTAAGCAGTTGCGCTGGCCAGGATGATGTCGGGCTTGACCCGCTTGAGCGTCTCGTAATCGAGACCGTGCGCTTTCATTACCCGGTCCGGCATGTTGACGATCACCACGTCGGCAGTGCGCACCAGTTCGTGCGCGATGCGGCGGCCTTCCTCGGTGCTGGTGTCGAGCGTAATGCCGCGCTTGCCGCGATTGTTGGGCAGGTAGCCCGCGCCGCTGCCGTCGGGCACGTCGAGCGCCTGGACATAGCGATCCTCGCCGCCCTCGCGCCGCTCCACCCGGATCACGTCCGCGCCCAGATCGGCGAAGATTGCCGCACACCACGGGGCGGCGATGAACCTGCCAAAATCAAGGACGCGCAGTCCGTCGAATACCTGTTTCAATCCACTCTCCTCGATGCGCCGTTCAGCGCCCCTTCCACACCGGCTCGCGTTTTTCGAGGAAAGCTGTGGGGCCTTCCTCGGCATCGTCGGTCTGCGCGCAGCGCACGCGGTAGCTTTCGGCGAGCAACTCGGCTTCCTGGATCGGCAGCGAAAGCCCCTTGCGGATCGCCATGCGGGTGCCGCGTACCGCAAGCGGCGCGTTGCGGTTGACGATCTCGGCCAGTTCCCAGGCCCGGTCCATCAGCGTGTCGGAGGGCACCACCTCGGTGATCAGGCCAAGCTCGTAGGCACGCTGCGCGCTCATCTGCTCGTGCTTGCCCATCACTGCCATGCGCATGGCTACCGCCAGCGGCAGGACGCGCGCCATGCGGACCATCTCGCGGCCCGAGACAACCCCGATCGACACGTGCGGATCGAAGAAGGTCGCATGGTCGGCAGCGATCGCAATGTCGGCTGTCGATACAAGGTCGAGGCCAGCACCGCATGCGACCCCGTTCACCGCGCAGATGATCGGCTTGGTCATCTCCAGGTAGGGCGGGGTCGCTTCCTGTGGCACTTCCCACTGACGGCGATTGGCGAGCATTGGCTCGCCCCACATGTCGATGCCGGTGATGTGGCCGTTCTTCTTGGTCAGCTCGAACACCGCCATGTCCGCCCCGGTGCACAGGGCCTTGCGGCCAGCACCAGTGACGATCAGGGTCCAGACCTCGTCGTCTTGCTCGACCTCGCGGTAGAGCTGGCCCAGATCCTTCATCATCTCGATCGAGACGGCATTCATCTTGTCCGGGCGATTGAGCGTGATGCAGGCGGCCTTGCCGCGCTTTTCGTAGAGCAATGTATTCCAGCTCACGTCTTGTCTCCTTGCCCGCCGAGGTCTGGCAGGCGCCGGTTGCCATCGAGGATCAGCGGCGTATTGGCGATCCGCTCGACAGTGCGGCCGCCAGCCCGGTCAAGATCGGCGCACAGGTCGATGGCGAGCTTGGCGACGCCAACCGCGTCCGCCGGTTTTCCGGCCAGCCGCAGACAGAATTCCATTGCCCGTTCGTCAAAGCCATCGGGTTCCCACACTGCCTGCACTAGCCCGGCCTTGAGCGCGGTTTCGGCGTCGATGCGCTCGCCAGCCATGCCCAGCCACTTGGCCCAGCCGATGCCGCACAGCCGCACGATCCGGCTGGTGCCGCCGCTGCCAGCGATGATCCCCATGTCGACTTCGGGCAGGCCAAAGCTGGCGCGCGTCGTGGCAAGGCGGAAATCGACCGCGCCCGCCATTTCGAGGCCGAGGCCAAGGCACGGGCCGTCTATCGCCATGACCACCGGCTTTTCGACCACTTCCATCTCGTCGAGGTAGCGATGGATGTTGCGGCGATAGTCGCGGCGGAACTCCTGCATTCCGCGCGTTGCCGGGAAGCGCTCGCGGTGCTCCCTGATATCGATCCCGGCAGTGAACACCGGCCCTTCAGCGCGGATCAGCAAGACCCGTAGCGCATCGGTGTCGCGCAGGTCGTCAACCGCGCCGAACAGCACCTCGCGCATCGCAATCGTCATCGCGTTGCGCTTGAGCGGGCGCGCAAGAGTTATGATGACAACCCCGTCCCGGTCCTCGCGCAGGATGTCTCCACTCATGACTTGAGCGCGAATTCGAACAGCAGTCCGAAATTGGCCGCAGGATCGATGGCGAAGCTGTCGGGCAGGGTGCCGGCAATGATCGGCAAGCCCTTGGACTCAAAATGGGCCTGCGCCTTGGCTAGATCGGCAACCCCGGTGACCAGCGAGCGAATGCCTTCGCCCGAGCGCATCATCTCGTCCATCAGGGGACCGGGTCCGGTCGGCTGGAGCAGTTCGACCACGTGGTCGGAAATGGCATAGCCGCGCGCCCTGGCGGCCAATGCCGGGCGATCGGCATCGTAAACCCGCTGCGAGCCGAACAGGTTTTCGATCAGCGCGCCGGTCGCGTCGAGGCTGGCGCACGCCTGGGTATAGCCAACCGGCCCGGTAAAGCCCGCCGGATGTTGGTTGCGCCAGTAATCTGGATCGCGACTGTGCGAGGACACGACCGCGACGTCGGGCCCGAAGAACGTTCCCTCGTAAAGCTCGTAATCGACTCCGAAACCGTCGGCCGGATCGGTGTGGAACGCGACATCGAGGTCGCGATAGATACGCACCTTGTTGGCGGCGACCGCGGCGCGGCTTTCCGGCATCGGTGCTTCATACTCGACGCCAAGCCAGTGCGCGCCATTGCGGGTGTTCAGCATGAAGTTGAACGGGCCGAAGAACTCGGTGATCACGCCGCCGATCTCGATCAGGCAGGCGTTCCAGTTCGGCCCGGGCAGGTCGAGCATGAAATTGCCGTCATAGACCTCGACGAAATGCCGAACGGCATCCTGATAATTGTCCACCACGGCGTTCATGTGGCTGAGCCGTCCCGGCGTTACCTTGATGGTCAAACTGGCTCTCCCCTATGGCCGCGCCGCATTCGGCATGCGGCCTTGCGCGGTTTCAATTTCACTGCCGGGCTTGACTGTCAACGGCTTCCTCGGGAACGCTGCGGAGTGAGAACGCGGACACGGACCGGACGCGGCCAAAGGGGAGAGCAATGCAGGCAAAACGCGATCAGGACTTCTTCTGGGAAGGGGTCGACCGGGGCGAGCTACTCGCGCAGAAATGCGACGATTGTGGCACATTGCGCCATCCGCCGCTGCCAGGCTGTGCGGTCTGCGGATCGGGCCGGTGGCACGAGCAGGTGCTATCGGGCGAGGGTACGATCCTGGCCCATATCGAATCGGTGCATCCAACCCGCCGCGACGAGGAGCCGCGTTGCGTGTGCCTCGTCGATCTGCCCGAAGGGCTGCGCATGGTCTCGAGCGTGCTCGATCCCGAGAACGTCACCAACGGCGTGGCAGTGCGCTTCGAAATCACCGAGCATGACGGACAGCTCCTGCCCATGGTGCGCACCACGGGAAGCGGGCAATGAGCGCTGCCAGCAAGATCGCGCCGGGTCAGACAGCGATTACCGGCATCGGCCAGACC
>JBIPOX010000244.1:0-3378 GCA_044378785.1 Novosphingobium sp. | reverse complement strand
GCGCGCCGAGCCGAGACCGGCGCGACCCTGATCACGATCACCCATGACGCTGCCCTGGCTGCCCGCTGCGCGCGGGTAGTGACGCTCGCCGACGGGCGCATTGCGAGCGATACGGTCCGGGCATGACCGCAGCCCTCCCCTGGCGCATGGCCTGGCGGATCGCGCGGCGCGACCTGTCCGCCCGGTTCCGGGGGCTGCGGCTGCTCCTCGTCTGCCTGTTCCTTGGGGTTGGCGCGCTGTCGGCAATCGGCACCCTCACCGGTTCGATCGAAGGCGAGCTTGAGCGGCGCGGGCGCGAGATCCTGGGCGGCGATATCGAGTTGCGGGTCTGGCAACGCGACTTGAGGCCCGAAGAACAGGCCTATGTTGGCGCGCTCGGCCGCGTCTCGACTGGCTATCGCTTGCAGGCGATCGCGATCAAGGGGGAGGCGACCGCTCCGGTCGCGCTCAAGTCTGTCGACGCCAATTGGCCGATGGTCGGCAAGCTCCTGCTCAAGGACGGTCGCACGCTCGGCGCGCCGCCGGACAATGTCATTTACCTCTCGCAAGGCACCGCCGAGCGGTTGCGGGTCGGGCGCGGCGACACGATCACCGTCGGTGGCCTTGCGCTGAGCGTCGGCGGGATCATCGACAAGGAACCGGAAATGCTCGCCGAAGGGCTTAGCCTCGGCGATGTCGCGATTGTCCGCAACGAAGTGCCGCGCCGCGCCGGGCTGATGAGCCCAGGCGCGATGTACAACACCAAGACCCGGGTGCTGCTCCCGTCCGGTGCCGATCCCGAAGCGGTGAACGAGGCGATCGAGGCGCGCTTTCCCACTGCCGGCTTCGAGTTCCGCACCCGCGACCGGGCCGCGCCGGGAACCGACCGGTTCGTCTCGCGGATGGGCGAGTTCCTGGTCATGGTCGGGCTGGCCGCGCTGGTGATCGCCGGGATCGGCATTGGCGGCGGCGTGTCCTCCTATCTCGAGGCGTGGCGCACCAGCATCGCCACGCTCAAGGTGCTGGGCGCGGCAACCGGTGACATCGCCCGCATCTACCTGTTGCAGATCGGCGCAGCAGCGCTAGCGGGCAGTCTGGCCGGGCTGGCGGTGGGCCTGATGGTCACGCCGCTGATCGGGCGTCTGCTCGAAGGGCTATTGCCGGTCTCGCCTGGCTTCGTGTTCGATGCAAAGGCGCTGTTCACTGCCAGCGCCTATGGCCTGCTGGTCGCGCTGGTGTTTTCAGCCCCGCCCTTGCTGCGGGCGCGGACCTGGCCAGCGATGGCGCTGATGCGCGCGCGGGTCAGCCCGCTCGGCCTGTCGCTGCGCACGCTGGCCCTGCCGGTCGGCGGTGGCCTGGCCCTGCTGGCGGCACTGGTGCTGCTGACCGCGTCCAATCCCCGGATCAGTGCGCTCTTCCTGCTCGGTGCTGCCGGCGTGCTCGGCCTGCTCGCCGCACTCGGGCTAGCGATCCGCACGGCAGCGAGCCGCGCGCCGCGCCCCGGCGATCCGCTGCTGCGGGCCGGTCTTGCCAACCTGCATCGCCCCTCGGCGCAAACCGGAGCGCTGGTGACTGCGCTGGGCTTTGGCTTGTCGGCCTTTGTCCTGCTCGCGGCGATCCAGACCAGCCTTGAGGCCAACATCAAGGCCAGCGTGCCGCAGCGCGCGCCAGACTATTTCGTGCTCGACGTGCCCAAGGACCGCGAGGCCGATTTCCGCGAGGCCGTCGCCCGCACCGCGCCGCGCGCCGTGGTGCGCACCGTGCCTGCATTGCGCGCCCGCATCCTCGCATACGGCCCGCAAGGCGCGATGACCCGTGTCTCGACGCTCGATCCTGAAAACCTCCCCGACGGTGCCTGGGCGCTGCGCGGCGAGCGCGGCGTAACCTATCAGGCCGATCTGCCGCGCGGCAACGAGGTGGTGCGCGGCAAGTGGTGGCCGCGCGACTGGGAGGGCGAGCCGCTGGTCTCGGTCGAGGACGAACTGGCCGACGCGATCGGGCTCGAGGTAGGCGACATGCTGACCATCGCGGTGTTCGGGGTCGAGCGCAACGCGCGGGTCGCCTCGATCCGCCGGATCGACTGGCAAGACCTTGGCTTCAACAACGTGCTGGTGTTCTCGCCGAATACCCTGCGCGATGCGCCGCACAATCTTGCCGCGACCATCGACCTGCCCGATGGCATGCGCAGCGAGGGCCTGCTCGGACGGCTGGTGCGCGCCTTTCCGTCGACCTCGGTAGTGGAGACCGGCGGCATCCTCACCCAGGCACGCGCGATCCTCGGCCAGATGTCGAGCGCGATCCTTGGCGCGGCCTCGGTAACCGTGCTGGCTGGCCTTGCCGTGCTGCTCGGCGCGATCGCGGCGGCCCGCGCCAGCCGCCTCTATGACAATGTCATCCTGCGCGTGCTGGGCGCGAGCCGCAGGCAATTGCTGCTGCTACAACTGGCCGAATATGGCCTCCTGGCATTGCTGCTGTCAGGTGTGGCTCTGGTGCTGGGCAGCGCGATCGCCTGGGGCGTGATCACCCAGATGTTCGAGTTCGACTGGCTGCCAGACTGGCCGCGCGTGATTGCGGTGCTCGCCTCGGGCGCCGCACTGGTGGTTGCCTTTGCGCTGGCCGGCTCGCTGCCGCTGCTGCGGGCCAAGCCGGCACAGGCGCTGCGCGAGCTGTAGCGGTTATAGCGCCCCTAGTCGAAGACCGCTGCGCTGGTATCGAGTTCAGCCGATGAGTGCGCCTTGTAGACGAGCGTCCCGGCGATCATGTCGTGGAGGCCCTGCTTGCGCTCAGTGAGCCCAGCCATGATGAAGCCGACAAACAGGATGAGGATGGATAGAAACTTGGCGAAGTAGCGTCCGGTTGCCCGCCAGAAGCTGATGCGCCTGCCCTCAAGATCGGTGACGATCATGCCCAGCGCCTTCTTGCCGAGCGTGCCCTGTAGCGACGAGCTTTCAAGCAGCGCGAAGTAAAGCCAGTTCATCACGAAGCTGAGCAGCTGGATCGCGACAAAGGTTCCGGTGAAAAGGGCCTCGGGACCTGCCGATGCATTCTCTCCAAAGCCGACCAGTCCAGCGAAGCTTGCCAGCAGGGTGCCCGAAATCATTCCTCCGGCAATCGCCATGATCAGCCAGTCGATCAGGTAGGCAGCGACCCGTCTCCAGAAACCACCGTGCTGGGCCATGTCGATCCCCCCTTCAATCGCAATGCTGCCCAACGGCAAGCGCCCCATTGGCTAAGCCAACGGGGCGCTGTTGTGAACCGGTGTTGTGCTAGTGCAAACCCGCGCTGGACCTGGCTTAGCTGAACACCTCGGCGCTGGTCGGATCCTTGGGATCCGGCCCGAAACGGTTCGGCCCGACCGTGCCTGGCAGCAACAGCAAGACCTGCATCGCAATACCGGCG